>JAEWJG010000286.1 GCA_023386675.1 Actinomycetes bacterium | reverse complement strand
GCGCCAGCACCCGCTCCCGCCCCGGCTCCCGCTCCCGCTCCCGCTCCCGCTCCGGATGTGTACTACGCCAACTGCGACGCCGTGCGCGCCGCGGGGGCTGCGCCCCTCCACGTCGGTCAGCCCGGCTACTCGCGCAAGCTGGACCGGGACGGAGACGGCATCGCCTGCGAGTGACGCCATCCCGTCATCGAGTTTTCTCGCCCTCGCAATCGGGGTGAAACACGCCGCTCGTAGCTTTGATGGCATGGGATTCTTCTCCTTCACCGAATGCGGGCACTGCGGCGAGCAGCAGCCGGTGCTCTCGGACGGGCGGATCGCCATCCACTTCACCCGCGACGGCGACCGCTGCCAGGGCTCGGAGCGCCGCCGGGACAACGAGGGCGTCAGCGCCGAGCAGGCCCGCCGCATCGAGGCGCAGCTCCGCCAGGCGCTGTGGCGGGCGATGCGGGCGCAGGCGTCCTGACCGCGACGAACGCCCATCGTTCTGAGCCTTTTCTGAACCGCGACGTTCTCTAATAACAACCGTCCGGAGCCGGGTCAACCATCCTTCGGGACCTCGCAGAGTGTCCGCACGAACGGTCCAGACGGGTTCCGTAACGTCGCCGACGCCCGCGATCCGAAGCGGCCGGCACACGGTCGGCTGCAGCGCGAGCACGGAAAGGATCACCTTGCAGTTCACGAAGAACACCTCCGTTCGGAAGACCAGCGCCTTCACCGCCAAGCGTGCGGCAGTCGGCGCGGCATCGCTCCTGGCAGCCACCGCCCTGGTTGGGGTCGGCGCGCAGGGAGCGTTCGCGACGACCGTCGACGGCGGCGCGTCCGGCTCCGGATCGGGCTCGTCCTCCACGGCGTCCGCCCACGTCTCCACCGACGCCGGCCACGACCTGTTCGCCGGCCACCTGAGCGGCGCCAAGGCGCAGGCCCTCGCCAAGCGGGTGCTCGCGGACAAGCCGCTGTTCGCCCTGCTGCCGGACTCCCTGCAGCAGGATGTGACGACCCTCGCGAACGCGGCCGCGCAGGACCGCACCGCCGACGCGAAGAAGATCGTCCGCACGGCGCTCGACGGCGGCTACGGCTCGGCCGTCAAGGACCTGGCCACCCACCTGAAGGACTCCCACGGCGACCACGCGTCGCTGTCGGGCCTGAAGGACCTCGTCGGCGACCTCCGCTCCGGTGACCTCTCATCGCCGCAGCTCGGCGACACCGGCGCCGCGGTCGCGGTGGATGTGACCGCCGACGCCCAGTTCGCCGCGAAGCTCCCTGCCTCGCTGCGCGCTGACCTGTCCCAGCTGGCCTCCGCCCCGGCGGCCGAGCGTACGCCGGACGTCCAGAAGATCGCCGCGACCGCCCTCGCCGGCGGCTACGGCAGCGACCTCCAGCAGCTCGCCCAGCAGGCGGAGCAGGGTCTCGCCTCGGGCCACTGACACGCTCTCGTGAGCACCGGCCCCGGTCGTCGCGCTGCGGCGGCCGGGGCTTCGCCGTTCACGGGGCGCCGCTGAGCGAGCAGGCCCGGATGGTGGCCCCGTCCTCGACCGCGATCCCGGTCGGGAGATCACTCCCGGGCGGGGCGTAGATCACTCCCCCGCCCACCGTGCGACCGCGCACGGACATCCCGCGCAGGTCGGCCGTGGTGAGCCGCGCGTTCCATCCCCGCAGCTGAAGTCGCGGCCCTCGTACTGGACCCGCGTCGGGATCGCCCGCGGCCACCAGTCCCCGGTGGCGGAGTGCACCTCCACGAAAAAGACGAGGGCGATGGACGCGGCGGCGACAGCCGCCCCACCCACCGCGAGCTCCCGCCACCGACGCCGCATGGCTCGACAGTAGCGGCGAACCCGTGGACCTAGAGTGAAGGCATGACGGATCAGGATCCGAAGCGCCCCCGCTGGCTGGCGGCGCGCACCGAGATGGGCGCGCTGATCACCGGCATCGGCTACACGGTACTGTTCGTCCTGTTCGTGCTGATCGCCGTCGGCGGCGGCAGCGGGTGGAACGCGCTGCTCGGCATCCTGTGCGCGGTTCTCGCCGCGGTGGAGTGGGCGACGTACGCGTACTGGAGGCGGCAGAGGGGCTGTTCGCGGCCTCGGCGCGGCCCGGACGAACCGTGGCAGCGCCGAGGTCTCCCCCCACCCCCGCTTGTCAGAGAGCGCCCGGCCCGAGCGGGCACTTCCACCGGCCGGGAAGGCACGGCGCCGGTGGCTGACCCGGCGCGACGAGCGCCACCGCGGTCGTCGGCCCGCCGTGTACCTTCGCGGTCGCCGTCACGGGTGCTGTGACCAGCAGCGAGACGGCGGCGACGACAGCCGCGGTGGCGGCGACCGTCCGCAAACGAGCGTTCGCTGTCATGGAAGCGCTCCTGGTGTGTGAGTCATGATTTCCACCTCCGCCGCTGATGCTCGCGCGCCCGGGCAGGCGGGCGGTATGGGTAGAACTGCGTAGGCAATTGTGCGAATGGCACGCGAATACCGGCCGGCGTCACCATCGGCGGTGATGGGAGGTGATCACCATGCTGCTTGGGTTCACGGTGACCGTCGTCGCCGCCTGCTTCTGCGTGAGCGCACCGATCCATGCTGCGGGACCCGCGTCCGGCATCCCGGAACCGTGCCTAGGCACGGCGCGAGCGTGGTCGCATCTGGGTGCGACCTACCCGCGGATCCCGGTGCCCGCGGACCCGTTCATCCACGTCGGGGCGCGCCCGCTCCTGTTGAGCCTGGTGCGCTGACGCCGTCAGCCGGCAAGGTGGATGATCCCCAGCCTGGCCGCGGCCGTCACCGCGGTCACCCGGTCGTGCTGGCCGAGCTTCGTGTACGCGTTCTCGACGTGCTTGCGCACCGTCGACGCCGAGATCCGGAGGATGTAGCCGATGGCGTTCGCGGTGAAGCCTTCGCTGACGAGTTGGAGCACCTCCGTCTCCCGGCGCGTCAGCGGGTTCCGTTCCACGATGGCCGGGTGAGGCGTCGCCAGGCCGGTCAGCCGGTTGAAGGCGACGAGCACCGGTTGGATGGCGGCCGCGGCCTCGACCTCCCCGTCGGTGTAGTCGCGTCGGTACCGGTTGAACGCCCACCCGTTCCACGAGTTCGGGGTCACCGGGGTGACGACGATCGACAGCTGCGTGGACAGATTCCATCGCGCGAACGTCTCCGCGAACACGGGATGGTTGAACCAGTCGCGGTCCCCGATGATGTCGCTCATCCGCCGCGGGTTCATCGTGCTCGTCGAGATGTAGCTGAGCACCTGCGGATGCCGGAACATATTGCGGCTGACCGCAGCGACGACCTCCGGGTTTCCCGCTTCGCCGGTCCCGCGGATCTCCAACTCCCGCGACACCGGATGCAGCCCGACCCAGCCGAGGGACTCCGACGGGAACACCGCCTCCAACGACTCCGTCACCGCGTCGAGGAACGCCTCGCGGTCGGTGACGCCGTCGAGGTCATAGCTCAGCCGTAAAGCAAGTTCCGTACCGTCCACGATCGCCCCACGGGATCTGGTGCCCATCCCGATGCGTGAACGGTAGACCCGGCAGTTCGTCCCGCACAACACCGTCGCTGTCGCCGACGCGCCCTCCTGGTGCATCCGACTCCTGACGGCCGTTCCGCATACGATGCGCTCGGGAGGCACGATGACGCGGAAGTCGCTCGCGGACCGGTTGCAGGCCGGGTTCGAGATGGTGCCGTTGGACGAGCGGACACCGGAGCAGTTCGCGAACTCGCTCCCGCCCAGGTTCGGGGCGAACGCCAAACCGTGGGTGCGTCGGATGAACCTGATCACCGGCGTCGTCGCCCTCACCGTCGTCGGCTTGACGTTCATCGGACTCGGGACCGAGGCCGGCGCCTCGAACGTCTGGTGGCAGACCCGCACCGACACGGTGTGCGACGTCGTGGACGACAGCCACTACGACACGTACGGGAAGTCCGGATACCTCGGCACCGTCTACGACATCGGCACGACCACCTGCGGCCAGCTGCAGGTCACCGGAGGCGGTGGCGGCCTGGACGAGCAGGAGGCCGAAACGCTGGGGCGATCCCTGCAGGTGGGCACGGCATACGATATGGATGTCCGAGGGTGGGTCGGCTGGCCGGACGAAGCCCGCGCCATCGTCAGCGCACGGCGGGTGGGAGTCGCGCAATGAATCGGCGACGAACGTACTTCTGGACGGCACTGATAGCGGTGATCGTCGTCCTCGCCGTGGTCTACCTGCTCACGTTGCCCAAGTGAGCCGCCGGGTCAGTACGACCGGCGCGCGTATGACCGAGGTCCCCCTCCGCCACACGCGCAGCTTCGGATAGCTGACGCAACGCTGCGGACCCCGCCGACGCGATCGCGGCGATGCAGACGGAGGCCGCCCCCAGGACGAGCAGCCAGTACAGCGCATGCGCGACCGTCGCCCCAAGCCACGGGTGTTCGGCGTAACTCGGTACGTCCAGCCAGCGGTCGGGTTCGGACACAAGCTCCGGCGCCAGCGCGACGCCGGCGAAGCAAGCGACATACCCGGCGGTGACGAGTACGATGACGAGGGCCGGCAAGGCGCGGCCGATCTCACCGGCATCCCGTCGCATCGAGCCCTCCCCTCGCTGGCGGGAAGCGTAGCAAAGCTGGCTCCGTATGACCCAGGTCAGTCTCAACGCAATCTCGTCGGGGCTGCCACGCGAGTACGATCCGGCCTGTGGCCGACCCGAAGACACGCCCCGAGTTCTGGCGGAACTTCGCGTTGCTGTTCACGGGGGTCTCGCTGCTCAGCGTCGTCTGCGGTGTCGTCCTGCTGACCCTCGGCGCTCTGAGCGGGTGGATCAACGTGGCGCTCGGACTCATCTTCGCTCCCCAGGCGGTGATGTACTTTCGGCTCTGGCGGAAGATGAAGCACGACACTGAGGGCGACCAGGAATCGCGACGATGACCGCCTTCGCTGCGATCGACCGGATGCGTATCCAGACCTCTGGTCTCAATCTCGCGGACGAAATCGCCCGCGAGCAACCACGGTAGACAGCCCTGTCCGCTAGCATGACCCGCGTGAAGCTCGCCAAGCCAGCGGTCATCGGACTCATCGCGCTTTCCCTCGCCGGCTGTACGGCGCCGGCGACAAGCGCACCGACCCACTCGGCGTCCACGCACGTCCTGAGCTCACCTGCACCTTCGGTGACGCCTGCCGTCGTGGACGGGCTGCCATCCAGCTGCGACGCGTTCTACTCCAGTCTTCGCACGTTCGTCTCTCCCGATGGCACGCTGAAGCTCGACCCGGCATGGAAGTCCGGCCCGGGTGCGTCT
>JAEWJG010000250.1 GCA_023386675.1 Actinomycetes bacterium | reverse complement strand
GCACGGACGCCCGCACCGGCCTCGCGATCGCCGCGACCACGCCGTTCACCCGCCTCCGCCGCACGGTCGCCGAGACCATGTCGCGCAGCCGCTCCGAGATCCCGGAGGCGACCGTCTGGGTCGACGTGGATGCGACCGACCTCTGGGAGGGACGCCGCCGCCTCGCGCGCGATGGCCGCGCCCCGTCCTTCCTGGCATTCGTATCGCGCTTCGCGCTCGCGGCGCTCGGCCGTCATCCCGAGCTGGCCGGACGCGTCACCTCGGACGGGCAGGGCATCACGACGTTCGACGGCGTGAACCTCGGTTTCGCCGCCGACACCGATCGCGGCCTGCTCGTGCCGGTCGTCCGCCGAGCCGACCGCCTGTCGGTCCGCGAGCTCGACGCGGAGCTGGACCGGCTCGCCCGCGCCGCCCGCCAGGGGACGCTGCCGCCGGCCGACCTCACCGGCTCGACCTTCACCATCAACAACTACGGCAGCCTGGGCGTCGACGGCAGCGCCGCGATCATCAACCACCCGGAGGTCGCCATCCTCGGCCTCGGGCGGGCGATCGAGCGCCCCTGGGTGGTCGACGGCGCGATCGCGCCGCGGCGCATCCTGCAGCTCTCGCTGGTGTTCGACCACCGCGTCACCGACGGCGGGGTCGCAGCCGGCTTCCTCCGCGAGGTCGCGGACGCGATCGAGTCGCCGCTCGGCGTCCTCGCCGACGCCCCTGGACCGCTGGACGCCCGGGCGTAGGGTGACGGCATGAGCGACAAGAAGAACGACGACGACTACGACCTCACCGAGGAGAAAGAGGTCGCGCCCGAGGAGAACGTCGACTGGCTGCCCCATCCGGAGCCGACCGACGGAGATGCGCCCGCCCCCTGAACCGGCCGGGATGCGGTCAGCAGCGGGCATAGGGTGGGGGGAGTGACCCCCCGCTCCCTCCCGCTCTGGCTCGCCCTCGTCCTCGCGCTCTTCTGCGGCGCGCTCGTCGCCATCCAGTCGCGGATCAACGGCGAACTCGGCAGCCGCCTGGGCGACGGTTTCACCGCCGCCGCGATCTCGTTCGGGTCCGGTCTCGTCATCCTCACCGTCGGCCTGGCCGTCGCCCCCGCCGGCCGACGGGGCCTCGCCAAGGTGCGCGAGGCGCTGGTCACACGCCGCATCCGCTGGTGGTACGTCTGCGGCGGCGCCGCCGGCTCGTTCCTCGTGCTCTCCCAGGGCATCGCCGCCGCCGCGCTCGGCGTCGCCCTCTTCACGGTCGCCGTCGTCGCCGGTCAGACGATCAGCGGCCTCGTGCTCGACCGGGTCGGCATCGGCCCGGGCGGTCGCCGCCCGCTCACCGCCGCCCGACTGGTCGGCGCCGTGCTCGCCCTCGGCGCCGTCACCTGGGCCGTCTCCGCCCAGTTCGGCGGAAGCGCGCCGGTGTGGCTGATGATCCTGCCGTTCGTCGCCGGCCTCGGCACCGGCTGGCAGCAGGCGGTCAACGGCCAGGTCCGCGCGATCGCGGAGAGCGCGCTCAGCGCGACCTTCCTCAACTTCGCGACAGGGACGACCGTGCTCCTCGTGCTGATGCTCGTCCGCTGGGGTGTCGGCGGCCTGCCGAAGAGCCTGCCGGCCGAGCCGTGGCTCTACATCGGCGGCGCACTGGGCTGCGTGTTCATCGGCGTGACCTCGCTGCTGGTGCGCATCACCGGCGTCCTGCTGCTCGGCCTGGCGACGGTCGCCGGCCAGCTGGCGGCCGCACTCCTCCTCGACCTGCTGCTCCCGACCTCCGGACACGCCCTCGCGTTCTCCACGATCGGCGGCACGCTGCTCGCGATCATGGCAGTGGCCATCGCCAGCGTCCGCTGGCGCGGTGGAGCTAAGGGCAGCGCGTAGCGATGCCGCGACCCCAGCGCCGAGGGAGCCTGCGACCGAGGTTGCGCACAGGAACCGCCTGAGCCAGGCTCAGCCCTGGTAGTTGGCGCCGATCACGACGGTGATGTCGGCGCCGGTGTCCGAGAAGGCGGTGCTCTGCTGGATGGTCGCGCCCGGGAGCGACTGCACGACGCCGAGCGCCGCCGCCTGGTTCGCCGGGTCGCCGTAGTACACGATGGTCGTCGCGAGGTCGGTGCGGTCGGCGTTCGCCAGGGCGCCGACCTTCCAGCCGGCCGCCTTGAGCTTGTCGCCGACCTGCGCCGCGAGCCCCTCCTTCGCCGTGCCGTTGAGCACGTTCACGTTGAGTGACGGGTTCACCGTGGGGACGATCGTCGGCGTCGGCGTGGCCGTCGGGGTCGCGGAGCCGGTGGTCTTGGAGGCCGACGAAGTCGCGCCGTGGAACGTGATGCTCCCGTTCACCAGCGACAGACCGAAGATCCCGGCGCCGACGAGCACGAGCGTCGCGAGGACCGCCCAGCCGACGGCGATCCAGCCGCGGCCCTTCGGACGCGGGGCGCGGTGGGCGCCGACGCGCGTGAGGTCGTCCGGGATCTCGTCGAAGCGGTCGCGGGGGAACTTCTCTGCCATCGGGGGATGCGGTCCTTGAGGGTCAGTCGACGGACGGGAGTGTCCGTGCGTGTCGTGCGGCCAGCCTCGCCTCGCGGAGCCGCAGCAGCCTCTTGACGAGCATGGGGTCGTGGCGCAGCGCCGCCGGACGGTCGATCAGCGCACCGAGCAACTGATAGTACCGAGCCGCCGAGAGACCGAACTCCTCGCGGATGGCCTGCTCCTTGGCCCCGGCGTGCCGCCACCATTGGCGTTCGAACGCGAGGATCGCGGCATCCCGATCGCTCAGCTGCTCCGTGTCCGAGGGCTCGCGTTCGGTGGCGGGCCGTCCGTCTGCTGACCGGGTCACGCGCACCGCCTTCCCTCGTCACGTTCCCTCGTCACGGACGCCGGGCGGAACCGGCATGCCGGACGCGCCCCGCGTTCGTCGTCATCCTAGGGGGAGCGTCCTGTGTGTTCCCGTCACGCCGCGGCACGTCGCGGTTCTCTCGAGCGGAGGGAACAGACGCCCAGCCTGGCCGTTTACCCTTGTGAACGACGAAAGGAACGGCATGGTGCAGAACGACGGCACGGCGCAGGAGAACTACGTGGTCGAGAAGAGCGACGACCAGTGGCGCGAGGAGCTCAGCCCCGAGCAGTACGCGGTGCTCCGTCAGGCCGGCACGGAGCGTCCCTGGACCGGCGAGCTCCTCGACGAGAGCCGCGCGGGCCTCTACACCTGCGCCGCCTGCGGAGCGGAGCTGTTCCAGTCCGGAACCAAGTTCGACTCCGGCTGCGGCTGGCCGAGCTTCTACGAATCCGTGCGCCCGGAGGCGGTGCAGCTGCTCGAGGACGACAGCCTCGGCATGGTCCGCACCGAGGTGCGCTGTGCGAACTGCGGATCGCACCTGGGGCACGTCTTCCCGGACGGCTTCGGCACCCCCACCGGCGACCGCTACTGCATGAACTCGATCTCGCTGAACTTCACGCCGGAGGCCTGAGTGGGCGACCTCGCCGGGCGCGTGGCCGCGCGCCGCTCCTACTCGCGCGTGACGCCGGACGCCCCGACGCACGACGAACTGCTGCCCCTGGTGGCGGCCGCCGGCCGGGTCGCCGACCACAGCGCCCTGCACCCGTGGCGGGTCATCGAGCTGCGCGGCGGGGCCAGGCAGCGGCTGGGCGACGCGTTCGTGAAGGATGCGCACGCCTCTGGCTCCGAGGCCGAGAAGCTGGCCGCCAAGCCGCTGCGCTCATCCCTTCTGCTCGCGATCGTGTCCGTGCGCACGAAGAGCGAGAAGGTGCCCGGCTGGGAGCAGGATGCGGTCGCGGCAGGCGTCGCGCACATCCTCAGCCTGCTGCTGCACGACGCGGGCTGGGGGGTCATGTGGCGCACCGGCCACCACACCCGGTCGAAGGCGGTGCACCGGATGCACGGACTGGCCAAGAACGAACGACTGCTGGGCTGGCTGTACGTGGGCGGAATCCCCGCCGACAGCAAGGAGGGGCACCGCACGGCGCTGGACCCCGAACGCTTCCTCTCGACCCTCGGCTGATCCCGCTTTCTCCCTCCTGTTACGGGGGTGTTTCCGTTTGGAATCATTTCTGTACGGATTCGCGAAAACACTGGCGCAGCCGGGTATTACACGCATTAGGATCGTGATTCAACGTGCGGCGTCGGATCGCGCGAGCGACACAGCAATGGGAGTAATGCATGGCGAACGGGACCGTGAAGTGGTTCAACGCTGAGAAGGGCTACGGCTTCATCACCGTGGACGGTGGGGGACAGGACGTTTTCGTCCATTACTCCGCGATCGACATGAACGGATACAAGGTTCTCGAAGAGGGCCAGCAGGTCGTGTTCGAGGTCGGCTCCGGGCAAAAGGGCCCGCAGGCCGAGTCGGTCCGCCTGGCCTGACGCCTCTTCAGCAGGAAAGTACGTGACGCCGCCCCCTCGGGGGCGGCGTTTCGTCGTCTTGCACTCCACCGCCACGAGTGCCAGAATCGCTTTAGCACTCCATCTGTCTGAGTGCTAATAAACGGAATCTTTCGCAGACGTCCGGGAGGGACGAGAAACACATGGCAAAGATCATTGCTTTCGACGAGGACGCCCGCCGCGGCCTCGAGCGCGGCCTGAACACCCTGGCCGACACGGTCAAGGTGACGCTGGGCCCGCGCGGTCGCAACGTCGTCCTCGAGAAGAAGTGGGGCGCCCCGACCATCACCAACGACGGCGTCTCCATCGCGAAGGAGATCGAGCTCGACGACCCGTACGAGAAGATCGGCGCGGAGCTCGTCAAGGAAGTTGCCAAGAAGACCGACGACGTCGCCGGTGACGGCACGACGACGGCCACCGTCCTCGCCCAGGCCCTGGTCAAGGAAGGCCTGCGCAACGTCGCGGCCGGCGCCGACCCCATCACGCTGAAGCGCGGCATCGAGAAGGCCGTCGCGGCGGTCACCGAGGAGCTCGTCGCCTCCGCCAAGGAGGTCGAGACCAAGGAGGAGATCGCGGCCACCGCGTCCATCTCCGCCGGCGACACCACCATCGGTGAGATCATCGCCGAGGCGATCGACAAGGTCGGCAAGGAGGGCGTCGTCACCGTCGAGGAGTCGAACACCTTCGGCACCGAGCTGGAGCTGACCGAGGGCATGCGCTTCGACAAGGGCTTCCTGTCGCAGTATTTCGTCACCGACCAGGACCGCCAGGAGGCGGTCTTCGAGGACCCGTACATCCTCATCGCCAACCAGAAGATCGGCAACATCAAGGACCTGCTGCCGGTCGTCGACAAGGTGATCCAGGACGGCAAGGAGCTCGTCATCATCGCCGAGGACGTCGAGGGCGAGGCTCTCGCGACGCTCGTGCTGAACAAGCTCAAGGGCATCTTCAAGTCGGTCG
>JAEWJG010000238.1 GCA_023386675.1 Actinomycetes bacterium | reverse complement strand
CGGACTCAGCGCCACCGCGATGGCGACCGACGCCGGCGCGCGCGTCGGCGTGAGCGCGCGGGCGGCGGAGCGCCGGGAGGCCGCCCGTGCCTTCGGCGCGGTCGCCGTGGCCGACCCTTCCGCCGGTTCCCACTCTGCGCTGTCCCTCCCGGCGGTGCTCGCCAAGGCGGGTGGACGCTCCGCGGCGCCGACCGTCGCGCTCGAGCTCTCGGGCGACCCGTCCGCCGTCCGCTCGCTGCTCAGCGCGGTCGACGTCGGCGGCGTCCTCGTGCTCGTCGGGTCGGTGACGCCCGGCCCGGAGCTGGTCATCGCTCCCGAGGAGCTGGTGCGCAGCCTGCTCACCATCCGCGGCGTCCATAACTACGCGCCGCGGCACCTGGAGCAGGCGGTCCGGTTCCTCGCGGAGGCGTGGGACCGCTACCCCTTCGCCGAGCAGATCGGCGAGACCTACCCGCTCGCCGACGTCGACCGCGCGCTCGTGCCGTCCACTCACCCGCGTATCGCTGTCCGTCCCTAGCCCCAGGCGCCCCGCTCGACCCCTCCGACCGCAGGAGTTCCGGCCGCCCCGCGGCCGAATCCCGCGCCAGACCGCCTCCTGTCGGAGATCCCGACCCCGATCTCCGACGTTCCGGGCCGAGTCGTACCCTGGTGGCGTGTTCGACCGCTTCTTCGACCTGATCCGCGCCGTCCCCGCACCGGTGGACGCCGAGCTGCTGTTCGGCCACGACGAGCTCGGCCGGCTGCGCGAGCGCAACCTCCGCCGCTACCTCTCGGCGCCGCACGCGCCCATCCTGTTGCTCGGCGAGGCGCCGGGCTGGCGCGGGATGACGGTCACAGGCGTGCCGTTCACATCGGTCCGCGAGGTGGAGGCGGGGATGCTGCCGGGGCTCGAGCTTCCCCCCGAGCCGCAGGCGCCGTGGGAGGCGTCCAGCCGGGTGTTCTGGGACACGATGCGGCAATGGACCGGACCGCTGCCGCTCTCGTGGCCGGTCTATCCGCACCATCCGTTCGTCGCCGGCCGCCCTCAGACCAACCGCACGCCGCGCTCCTCGGAGGTGCGCGCGGGCGGGCCCGTCGCGGAGGAGCTCATCCGGGTGCTGGACATCCAGACGGTCGTCGCCGTCGGGCGAAAGGCTCAGGGGGCGCTCGCCGAGGCGGGGATCGAGGCGCCGGCGATCCGGCACCCCGCGCAGGGCGGCGCGAGGATGTTCACCGAGCAGCTGCTCGCGCTGAACCGCGCGATGCTGGAAGCCTGAGCGTTTTCTCATGAATCCGTATTTATGATGTCCTGACACCCCCGAACGACGCTGAGGACATCCGTGACCGAGACCGCCGAGGCTGACGCCCCGACCGCCCCGCCCCCGCCCGCCGCCGCCGACCCGCAGGCCATGTCCACCACTCACACGCACCCGCGCCGGCCCGCGCGTCGCGGGCTGGTCGCGAGCGGCATCGGCTCGCTCATCTTCTTCAGCCGCTGGCTGCAGGCGCCGCTCTACCTCGGTCTGATCGTGGCGCAGCTGATCTACGTCTGGGTCTTCATGACCGAGCTGTGGCACCTCGGCGAGGAGGTGCTGGCCCATCCCGGCTCGATCGAGGAGGCGGACGTGATGCTCGCCGTCCTCGGGCTGATCGACGTCGTGATGATCGCCAACCTCCTGATCATGGTGATCATCGGCGGCTACGAGACGTTCGTCTCGCGGGTCAACGTCGACGGGCACCCCGACCAGCCGGAGTGGCTGTCGCACGTGAACGCGAACGTGTTGAAGGTGAAGCTGGCGATGGCCATCATCGGCATCTCGTCCATCCACCTGCTGAAGACGTTCATCGCGGTCGGCGACCTCGGGATGGCGGGCGGCGGCGCTCTGGGTTCGGAACGCTACACGCCGCAGGGGGTGTTCTGGCAGGTCGTCATCCACTGCATCTTCATCGTGTCGGCCGTGGCGCTGGCGCTCATCGACCGGATGTCACGGACGAAGCACGCCTGACCGGCCGGCGCTCAGTCGAGCCGCACGGCCCGCCGATGCTCGACGGTCTTCGCGACGTACCCCGCCGCGTTCGCGCGGATGGACTCCACCTCGTCGTCCGTCAGCTCCCGCCGGACCTTCGCAGGCACGCCCGCCACGAGGGAACGCGGCGGGATGACGGTGCCCTGCGTGATCAGCGCGCCGGCCGCCACCAGTGTCCCCGCGCCGACGTGCGCGCCGTTCATGACCGTCGCGCTCATCCCGATCAGCACGTCGTCCTCGATCGTGCAGCCGTGCAGCACGGCGTTGTGGCCGACGGACACTCGCGCGCCGACGGTGAGCGGGTAGTCCGCATCCACGTGCGCCGACACGTTGTCCTGGAGGTTCGTCTCGGCGCCGATGACGATCGGTGCGTTGTCGGCACGCACCACCGCGCCGTACCAGATGCTCGCACCGGGGCCGAGAGCCACTTCGCCGACGACGGTCGCGCCGGGCGCGACCCACGCCCCGTCGTCCACCTGCGGCACCCGGTCGCCGGG
>JAEWJG010000228.1 GCA_023386675.1 Actinomycetes bacterium | reverse complement strand
TCGAGATCGAGGAGGCGGGCGACGAGATCGACGTCAGCGACCTCCGCATCGAGGCCGCCGGCATCGCCGGCGACGAGGATGTGCAGCAGGTGGGGGAGCTGCTCGAGCCCGGGTCCACCGGAGCCATCCTCGTCATCGAGCACCTGTGGGCCAAGGAGCTGGCGAGCCGGTTCTTCGAGTCCGGCGGGACGGTGCTGTACAGCGAGCGCATCCCCGCGCCCGTCCTGAACGCCGTCGCCCTCGAGGCCGACGACGACATCGCGAGCGACGAGCTCGAGACCACCGAGAGCTGAGGAGAGCATCATGCCGTTGAGAAGGATGGGACGCCCGGGACTGATCGGGATGGCGGCGCGGACCGCAGTGGTCGCCGGAACCGCTTCGGCGGTGGCCGGCGGCGTCCAGCACCACCAGCAGCAGAAGTACCAGGCGCAGGCCGACCAGCAGGCGTACGAGCAGCAGCAGGCGTACGAGCAGCAGCAGCAGATGGCGCAGCAGGCGGCCGCTCAGCAGGCGGCGTACCAGCAGCAGGCCGCTCCTGCAGCGCCGGCACCGAGCGCGGGTGACGACATGATGGCGCAGCTGCAGCAGCTCGGCACGCTCCACGCGCAGGGTGTGCTCACCGACGAGGAGTTCGCGGCGGCGAAGGCGAAACTGCTCGGCTGACCGCCCTCTACGATGGACGCGTGAGCGAACTTCCGGGATGGGTCCACGTCTACTCGGGCAAGGTGCGTGACCTGTACGTGCCCGAGGGCTCGCGCGGGCTCGAGGACGCCGAGAGCGTGCTGGTCGTGGCGAGCGACCGCGTGAGCGCCTTCGACCACGTGCTCGAGCCGGGCATCCCGGGCAAGGGCGAGCTGCTGACCACGCTGAGCCTCTGGTGGTTCGACCAGCTCGACGACGTCCCTAATCACCTCGTGCCCGACCACGTGCTGGTCGGCGACCGGGTCGAGGAGCGCATCCCGTCGGCGGTCGCCGGCCGCTCGATGCTCGTGAAGCCGCTCGACATGTTCCCGATCGAGTGCGTCGTGCGCGGCTACCTGACCGGCAGCGGCTGGGCGGAGTACCAGGCGACGCAGAGCGTGTGCGGCATCCCGCTGCCCGGCGGCCTGCGGAACGGCGACCGGCTGCCGGAGCCGATCTACACGCCCGCGTGGAAGGCGCCGCAGGGCGAGCACGACGAGAACATCAGCTTCGAGCGGACGGTCGAGCTGGTCGGCGCCGACGTCGCCGAGGAGCTGCGGCGGCTGTCCCTCCATGTCTACGCCCGCGGGGCGGCGATCGCGGAGGCGCACGGCGTCGTCATCGCGGACACGAAGTTCGAGTTCGGCGCCGACCGCACCACCGGCGAGATCACCCTCGCCGACGAGGTGCTGACCAGCGACTCCAGCCGATACTGGGATGCGGCGGCCTACGCGACCGGCTCCACGCCGGAGGAGCGGATGGCGAGCTTCGACAAGCAGATCGTGCGCGACTGGCTGGCGGCCCACTGGGACAAGACCGGCACCCCGCCCGAGCTCCCCGCCGACGTGGTGGAGCGGACGGCGGCGAAGTATCGCGAGTTGCTGGAGCGGCTGACTGGCGCCTGAGCCGCCGCGCCGGCCTCGCGGTAGTCCCGCGCATGTCGCCGCGTGCATGCGCTGAGGGATAGCGTCGCGTCATGGACACCCCTCCCGCCACCGCGGCCGTCGCCGACGCCGCCGTCCGCTTCGGCATCCCAGTCGGCACCGCCCCGGTGAGCCTCGTCCCGCTGCTCCCCGGCCGCCCCTTCGCCGGCCCGGCCGCGCCGGTCACGCACCTCGGTAGCGTGGATGTGCTGCTCGAGACGATCGACGACGCGCCACCCGGCGCGGTCCTCGTCGTCGACAACGGCGGACGCGACGACGAGGCGTGCGTCGGCGACCTCATGCTGCTGGAGGCGGCGACCGCCGGGATGGCCGGTGCCGTCATCTGGGGACGGCACCGCGACACCGCGCAGCTGCGCGAGATCGGGCTGCCCGCGTTCAGCCGGGGCGCGCATCCCTTCGGTCCACGGCGGGTGCCGCCGCCCGGGTCGGCGATGCGGACGGCGTTCCTCGACGGCGTCACGGTGACGCCCGGCCACTGGATCGTCGCCGATGACGACGGGGTGCTCGTGCTCGCCGCCGACGACCGGGAGCGGTTGTTCGCGGAGGCGGCGCGCATCCAGTCGGTCGAGGGAGCTCAGGCCGATCGGATGCGCGGGGGCGCGTCACTGCGAGACCAGCTCGACTTCGCGCGGTACCGCCGCGAGCAGGCCGCCGACCCGTCACTCACCCTCCGCCGCTACCTCGCCGAGAACGGCGGGGCGATCGAGACGTGAAATAGTCCCGGTCCGGCCGGTGTTCTGGGAAGTATGCCCGAACTCCTGCCCGCCGACTCCGCCATGGGTGCCGTCACCCTGCGCGTCGCCGACCTCGACCTCATGACGCGCTACTACCGCGACGCCGTGACGCTCACCGTGCTCGCCGCCGAGGGCGACCGCGTCATCCTCGGCCGCGGGTCGACGCCCGCGGTGATCCTGCAGCACGCACCCGAGCTGCGGCACGCCTCCCCCGGCGAGGCGGGGCTGTTCCACACTGCGATCGTGTTCGATACGCAGGAGGCGCTGGCCGCGGCCGTCTACTCGGTCGCGACGCGCGCACCGGGGACCTTCACCGGCAGCGCCGACCACCTGGTCAGCACCGCCTTCTACTTCACCGACCCCGAGGGCAACGGCGTCGAGCTGTACTGGGACCGCGACCGCAGCCTGTGGAGCTGGACGCACGGCCAGGTCGAGATGGCGACGCTGTACCTCGACCCGAACCGCTTCCTCACCGAGCACCTCACCGAGCGCGGCGCGGCGCTGGCGCAGGCCGACGAGCTCCAGCCGTTCGGCGACGCGACCGTCGGCCACGTCCACCTCTCGGTCGGCGACGTGGAGTCGGCGCGCGCGTTCTACGTCGACCGGCTCGGGTTCGAGACCACGGCTGCCCTCGGCGGCAGTGCGCTGTTCGTCAGCGCGGGCGGATACCACCATCACATGGCGATGAACACGTGGAACAGCCGTGGCGCCGGGCGCCGGCAGCTGGCCCTGGGGCTCGGCCAGGTCGAGATCCACGTGCCGTCGGCCGACGACCTCGGCGCGCTGAGCGAGCGGATGCGTCACTACGGCGTCGAGGCCAGGGACGACGGACGGTCGGTCACTTTCGACGACCCGTGGGCGAACGCCGTGCGCGTCGTGGCCGAAACGGAGGAAGTCGCGGGCTGACAGGCCGCGTGCGACGCGAAAGGGAGGAGATCCCGCCCGGGTGGGCTGGGATCTCCTCCCTTTTGCGTTTGGCGGGGTGGTGGGCGGCGTCAGTCGGTGACCGGCGCGGCGTGGACGCCGTGCGGCGGCTCCTCGCCCGGGCGGACATCGGGCGCCACGTCGGCGGCGTGCGAGCCGTGCGGCGTCGCATCCACCGGGACGGGAGCTGCGTGGGCGCCGTGGGCG
>JAEWJG010000181.1 GCA_023386675.1 Actinomycetes bacterium | reverse complement strand
GCCGAACGCCGCCGCGCCGCAGCAGCTGGCCTGGCCCCGCCTGCTCGACGGCCGCCCTGTGCCGGCCGGCCGCGACGGGCGCCCTGACTTCTCCGCCCTGGCGCCGACCGACCGCCTGGCGTGGCCGACCTTCGTCGACGGCAGCCCCGTCCCGCCCGGCCCGGACGGTTCCCCGCTTTACCGCTGAACCGCAGGCACCCTCGCCTTGTGTGAAGGGGAGGCGTTTCCTGTCGGCCGACGCCGAAATGCAGCGAAACGGAGGAGTTTCGCGCGATTACCGCTGCGAACTCCTCCGTTTCGCGCGGCCGCGCACCCGGGTTCCGACCCGGTCGCAGAGCCACCAAAAAAGGCCCTCTGATCAGAGAATCCCTGATCAGAGGGCCTTCGTGGTTGCGGGGGCAGGATTTGAACCTACGACCTCTGGGTTATGAGCCCAGCGAGCTACCGAGCTGCTCCACCCCGCGGCACAAGAGAAAACACTAGCACGAGATCCGGGGCGCGTGAAATCGCGAACACCTCCCGGGCGCGTCCGCCCGTGTGGACCGGTCGTCCTACTAAAGTCGTCTGCGAGATAGGGGATGCGATGGCGAGTGCCGTGACGAAGTTCCGGGTGGTGGTGGTCGAAGACGACCCGGACGTGGCCTTCTTCATGAAGACCGTGCTGGAGAAGCGAGCGGATGCGGTCGCGATCGCGGTCACCGATCCGTCGATCGCGCTGTCGACGATCGCCGAGTTCGAGCCCGACCTCGTGATCACGGACATCGAGATGCCGGGCATCTCCGGGCTCGACCTGCTCAAGGAGCTGCGCAGCCAGCATCCCGGCCTCCCGGTCGTCGTGATGACCGCCCACGTCTCGGTGGACTACGCCGTGTCGGCGCTGCGCGCCCAGGCGGACGAGTTCCTGACCAAGCCGGTCGCGTCGGCCGAGCTCGTGTCGATCGTGAACCGTCTCGCTGCTGAAGGCCGCGTGAAGCGGGCGGCGCAGCGGCAGCAGGTCGTGCTCGCCATCGGCGCACACCCCGACGATGTCGAGATCGGCGTCGGCGGCATCCTGGCCGCGCACCGCGACGCCGGCAACCAGGTCGTCATCCTCACCATGTCGCGCGGAGCGCGCGGCGGGGACGCGGACGACCGTCAGCACGAGTCGCTGGCCTCGGCCGAGCTGCTGGGCGCTCGCCTGTTCCTCGAGGATCTCGAGGACACGCAGATCTCGGCGGCAGACCCCACGGTCGGCATCATCGAGCGGGTCGTCGCCGAGGTGCAGCCGGACATCGTCTACACCCACTCGTCGCACGACCGCCATCAGGACCACCGGGCTGTGCACGCCGCCACGAACGTCGCCACGCGCAGCGTCCGCACGGTCTGCTGCTTCCAGAGTCCGTCGGCGACGATCGACTTCCGGCCGACCCGGTTCGTCCCGATCGACGGCTTCACCGAGACCAAGCTGCAGCTCATCGACTGCTTCCGTTCGCAGACCGAGCTGCGCGCCTACCTCGAGCCGGACTTCGTGCTCGCGACCGCGCGCTACTGGTCGCGGTTCGGCGGCGGTAAGAACTGCGAGCCTCTGGAGGTGATGCGCGACACCGCGGACATCTCCGTTCCCGCCTCCTCCCTCGAGGCCTCCGCCCGGTACCCCGGATCCCGACTGAACAGGACAGCCGAATGACCGACTCCGAACGAACCCGCGTCCTGGTGACGGGCGCCGGCGGCCCCGCCGGCGTCGCCGTGATCCGCTCCCTCCTGGCGCGGCCCGACGTGGATGTGTTCGCCGCCGACATGGACGGCTGGGCGAGCGGCCTGTACCTCGTCCCCGACGACCGCCGGCGGATCGTCCCGCCCGGGCGCTCCGACGCGTTCGTGGACGCGCTCATCGCGATGAGCCGGGAGGACGGCATCGACGTGCTGTTCTCCACGGTCGATGTCGAGCTGCCGGGCCTCGCCGCCCGCCGCGACGAGCTGGAGGCCGTCGGTACGAAGCTCGCCGCTCCGAGCCTCGACACCCTGGTCACGTGCCTCGACAAGTTCGCACTGGTCCAGCGGGTCGACGGCAAGGCGCGCATCCCGGAGACGCGTCTGCTGAACCCAGAAGGCGTCGCCGCCGACTGGACCTTCCCGGTCATCGTGAAGCCGCGCTCCGGAGCGGGTTCGCGCGGCGTGCGCCTCATCCCGGACCGCGCAGCTCTCGAAGCGCTCGGCACCGACGAGAGCATCATCATCCAGGAGAACCTGCCCGGCGAGGAGTTCTCGGTGGACGTGCTCGCCGGTCTCGACGGCGAGGTGATCGCCGCCGTGCCGCGCTCGCGTGAGCGGGTCGACTCCGGCGTCTCGATCGCGGGCCGCACGGTCCGCCGCCCCGAGCTCTCCGACACCGCGGCCGCCGTGGCGCGTGCCATCGGGCTCACCGGCGTCGCCAACGTGCAGCTGCGCTACAGTACCGAGGGCGTGCCCGCCCTGCTCGAGGTCAACCCGCGGTTCCCCGGGGCGATGCCGCTGACGATCGCGTCCGGCGTCGACATGCCGTCACTGCTGCTCGACCTGGTGCTCGGTCGCCCGGTGCCGTCTGCGGTGGACTTCGAAGAGCTCGCCAACGTGCGCTTCCTGGAGGATGTCTTCCTGCGCCCCGCCGACGTGCTGGTCTCCGAGAACGCGGCGCACACGGAGGGACCCGAGGAGTGAGCGGGACAGAGGCCGAGCGCCTCCCGGCCCTGCTGCTCGGCGACTTCCACGTCCACTCGACGTTCTCGGACGACGCGCAGAGCACGCTCGCCGAGAACATCCAGGCTGCATCCGCCGCCGGGCTCCGCACCGTGCGGCTCACCGACCACGTCCGCGCCTCTACGACCTACGTCCCCGAGTTCCTCGCGGCGGTCGCCGCCGAGCGCGTGCCCGACGGCCTGACCGTGATCACGGGTGTCGAGGCGAAGCTGCTGGACGCGTCCGGCGCGGTCGACACGCCCGCCGACCTGATCGTCGGCCCGGGCGGGGTGGATGCGGTCGTCATCGGCGACCACCAGTTCCCCGGCACGGACGGACCGTGGTCGCCGCGCGCCACCCGCGAGCGGCTGGACGCGGGCCTCTCCGACGACGACGCGCTCGACCTGCTCATCGAGGCGAGCATCCGCGCGATGGAGCGGACGCGGCACGCCCAGCTGGCGCACTGGTTCTCCATCCTGCCCAAGATCGGGCTGGACGAGGCGCAGCTCGGGCCGGAGCGGCTGCTCGCGTGGGCCGAGGCGGCCGCCGCGACCGGCACCATCGTCGAGGTGAACGAGAAGTGGGCGTGCCCCGGACCCGCCGCCGTCGCCGCGCTGCTCGACGCCGGGGCGCGTATCGTTGCCTCCACCGACAGCCACGTGGCGTCCGACGTCGGGCGCTACGAGCGCGTTCCCGCCCTGCTCGAGGCGGCGACCGCGCGGGTGGGTGCCGAGCGGCTGCCCACGCAGGGAGAGGGAACGCGATGAGCCCAGTCGAACCGTCGTCCGAGCTGCGCGAGCGCCTCCAGGACGAGCTGGAGCGCAACCGGCGCTGGGAGTACCGGCTGCCGGCTTACGCGGGCGTCGCCCTGCTGGTGTGCGCCGTGATCATCGTGGTCCGGGTGGTGTTCCTGCATGTCTGACGCCGACGCCGTAACCCGCGCCAAGCGCGTCGTGATCGCGGATGACGACGACGACATCCGGGGGCTGATGACCATCGCCGCGACGCGCGCAGGCGTCGAGATCGTCGCCGCCGTCGACAACGGCCGGGCCGCCCTCGAGGCGGTGCGCTCCGGCGACGTGGACCTCGCGGTCCTCGACATCTCCATGCCGGGGCTCAACGGCATCGAGGTGGCCGATGCGATCCGCTCCGACGACCTGACGCGCTCGACGCTCATCCTCATGGTGTCCGCCTCGGTGCAGCTGCTGACCGACCACGGCGTGGTGGCCGACCGGTCCGACAGCTTCATCGTGAAGCCGTTCAGCCCGCGGGTGCTGTCCACCCGCATCCGCGAGATGCTCGAACTGGGAGAGCCGGCATGACCCTCGACCGCTGGCTCAGCCGCATCCCGATCGACTCGCCGTCGCCGTTCATGAAGCAGGTGCCGACCATCGTCGGCTTCGGGATCGCCGTGATCATCGCCGCCGCGCCCAACGGTGTGCCGGTGACGAACTGGCCCGAGTTCGTCGCGAGCATCGTGCTGGTGGCGATCGCCTCCGTCCTGTCGTTCGCCCTGCCGTGGCATCGGTTCCGCCAGGAGTGGACGATCGTCGTGCCGATGGCCTCGCTGCTCGCGGTGGGGCTGCTCCGGCTCGGGACCGGATCCTCCGCGTCCCCGTTCGTCGTGCTGACGCTGCTGCCGTTCGTGTGGATCGCGAGCGAAGAGGGCCGCATCAACATCCTGCTCGCCGCCCTCGGGACGTTCGTCGTGCTGCTGGCACCCATCGTGATCGATGACGCGGCGCACTCGCCCGGGGAGGTCGTGCGCGCCTTCTTCTCGCCCCTGATCTACCTCATCGTCGCGATTGTGATCAACGAGATCGCCCACCGGATGAGAACCCAGCTCAGGGCCGCGCACGACTCGGCGGAGCAGCAGCAGTCGCTCCTGGCGCAGGCGGTCACCGCGCAGGACGAACTGGTGCTGAACGAGGCGCGCCTCAAGACCGCGAACCGCCTGATCCAGAGCATCTGGAACGCCGTCACCGAGCAGTCCGTGATCGGCTCCGACCTCGACGGCCTCATCGACGTGTGGAACCCGGGCGCCGAGAAGATGCTCGGGCTGACCGAGAAGCAGGTCCTCGACGGCCGGTTCCACGTCATCGACTTCCACCTGCACGAGGAGCTGGAGCAGCGCCTCCAGGAGATGGACGCGCGGTTCACCACGGTGTCCAGCATCGACGACTTCTCGGCGCTGGTGGACACGGTGCGGGCCGGATCGGCGGACGTCCGCGACTGGACGTACGTGCGTCCCGACGGCAAGCGCGTCGCCGTGCAGGTCGCCGCCACCCCGCGCCTGGACGAGAACGGACACCGCGTCGGCTTCATCTTCGTCGCGACCGACATGACGCAGGCGCGCGAGTTCGCCCGACTGAAGGACGAGTTCGTCGGCCTGATCTCGCACGAGCTGCGGACGCCGCTCAGCTCGATCCTCGGTTACCTCGAGCTGATGCGCGACGACGACGAGTCGCCGCTCTCGGAGGAGCAGCTGCAGTATCTGGGCGTCGCCGAGCGCAACGCCCACCGCCTGCTGCGCCTGGTCGGCGACCTGCTGTTCACCGCGCAGGTGGAGTCGGGACGCTTCCCGCTCGAGATCAAGGACGTCGAGCTCGGCGCCGTCGTGTCGACCTCGGTCGAGTCGGCGCGTCCCGTGGCCGCGAACGCCGGGGTCTCCCTGGTGAGCGAGCTGCCGGACGGCCCGGCGGAGGTGCGTGGCGATACGGTGCGCCTCGGCCAGGCGGTGGACAACCTGGTGTCCAACGCGCTCAAGTTCACGCCGCGCGGCGGCACGGTCACCGTGTCCCTGCGACGGGACGGCGAGCAGGCGGTGATCGCGGTGACCGACACCGGCATCGGCATCCCGGCGGTGGAGCTCAGCCAGCTCTCGCAGCGGTTCTTCCGCGCATCCACGGCCACCCGCAACGCCGTGCCCGGCGTGGGACTCGGACTCACCATCACCAAGGCGATCGTCACGGCCCACGGCGGCCGGCTCGACATCGCCAGCGAGGAGGGGGTCGGCACCTCGATCAGCATCGTGCTCCCGGTGGAGACGCCGCAGCCGGTGACCGAGGCGATCCCGCGGGCCGAGGTGTCGAAGTGAGCGACGACCGCCCCGCCGAACTGACGATCGACGATCGCACCATCGCGGTCGCGGTGGTGCAGTTCGCGCCGGGGGAGGACCGCGTCCACAACCGGGACGTGGTGTCCGGGCTGATCGCGGTCGCGGCGTCCCGCGGCGCCCGGCTCGTGGTGCTGCCCGAGTACTCCTCCTACTTCGTCGACCCGCTCGGCTCCTCGTTCGCCCGCAACGCGGAGGGCCTCGACGGCGAGTTCGTGGGGGCGCTGGCCGCTGCGGCGCACGAGCACGGCGTGTGGGTGGTGGCGGGGCTCGTCGAGAAGACGGACGTGCCGCACAAGTTCTCCAACACCCTCGTCGCGGTCGACCCGGTCGGCGACGTCGTGGCGACGTACCGCAAGCAGCACCTCTACGACGCGTTCGGCGCGCAGGAGTCGGAGTGGGTCGTCCGGGGCGACCTGGACGCGCCGCAGACCTTCTCCGTAGACGGCATCGTGGTCGGCCTCCAGACCTGCTACGACCTCCGATTCCCGGAGGTCACGCGCCGGCTGGCCGACGCCGGCGCCTCCCTCGTCGCGGTGCCGGCGGAGTGGGTGCGCGGCCCGCTCAAGGAGTACCACTGGACGACGCTGCTGGCCGCGCGCGCCATCGAGAACACGCTGTACGTCGCCGCGGCCGACCATCCGCCCGCGATCGGCGTCGGCGCGAGTGCCGTCGTCGACCCGATGGGCGTGACCCTCGCCGGCCTGGGCGAGACGACCGGCGTCGCCGTCGCAGAGGTGTCGTCGGCGCGCGTGCGCGAGGTGCGAGAGCGGAACCCCGCGCTGCGGCTGCGCCGCTTCGGCGTCACGCCGCTCTGATCGCCGCCAGCCGGCCGGCCGCCTCCTCCAGCACGTCCGTGCGCTTGCAGAAGGCGAAGCGGACGAGGGACGCGGTGCGCGCCGCGTACTCGTCGCGCGCGAACGCTGCGAGCGGCACGGCGACCACGCCGGCCAGCCCGGGCAGCGCCCGGCACAGCTCCACTGCATCCGGGAATCCGAGCGGCGCCGCATCCGCGACGACGAAGTACGTGCCGTCGGACGGGAAGACGTCGAACCCGGCCGCGCGGAGGCCGGCGGAGAGCACGTCGCGCTTGTGCGCCAGTGCGGCCGCGATCCCGTCGAAGTAGGTGTCGGGCAGCCGGAGGCCAGCCGCGATCGCGGGCTGGAACGGCGCGCCGTTGACGAAGGTGAGGAACTGCTTGACCGCCAGCACGGCGGTCACGAGCGCGGGAGGCGCGGTCAGCCAGCCGACCTTCCAGCCGGTGGTGTTGAACGTCTTGCCGCCGGACGAGATCGCGATGGTCCGCTCCCGGGCGCCGGGAAGGGTCTCGATCGGGATGTGCTCCGGCCCGAAGGTCAGGTGCTCGTAGACGGAGTCGGTGACGATGATCGCGTCGTGCCGCTCCGCCAGCTCCACGACGGCGGTGAGCGTCTCGCGGTCGAGGACGGAGCCGGTCGGGTTGTGCGGCGTGTTCACGAGGATGATGCGCGTCCGGTCGGTGACGGTGGCGCGCAGGCGGTCGAGGTCCGGCCGGAACGCCGGCGGCTCGAGCGGCACGGTGCGGTGGACGCCGCCCGCGAGTGCGATGAGCGCGCCGTACGCGTCGTAGTAGGGCTCGAAGGTCACCACCTCGTCGCCCGGCTCCAGCAGGGCGAGCAGGGTGGCGGCGATCGCCTCCGTCGCGCCCGCCGTGACCAGCACCTCCCGGTCGGGGTCGAACTCCAGTCCGTAGAAGCGGCGCTGGTGCTCGGCGACCGCGAGCCGGAGGTCCGGGATGCCGATGCCCGGCGGGTACTGGTTCTCGCCGTCGCGGATGGCCGCGACCGCTGCCTCCAGCACCTCGGCGGGGCCGTCCTCGTCGGGGAAGCCCTGGCCGAGGTTGATGGCTCCGGTCCGCACCGCCAGGGCGCTCATCTCGGCGAAGATCGTCGGCCGCACGGTGCCGTCCGCCGCGAGCAGTCCTGCGCCGCCGGCGGCGCGTCGCCAGGCTCCGGGAATCGTCATAGGACAACGCTACGGCCTTACTCGCACCCGACCCATCGGATACGTTGTGGAGAGTCATCGACTTGCAGAAGGTCGTCCACAGCATCGACAAATAGAACGCTCAGGTTGGCATCCCAAGCTGTTCGTGCTTGGAAGGAGCAACAC
>JAEWJG010000168.1 GCA_023386675.1 Actinomycetes bacterium | reverse complement strand
GTCCAGGGCGCCGCGGCCGTGACGGATCGCTCGGGCGGATCGCCCGCGTCCGCATGCTCGAGGCGCTGGAGACCGCGGATGCGGACGGCCGCAGCCTCTCCGTGAGCGGCGTCGCCGCCGCGATCGGTGTCGATCAGCCCCGCGCGAGCCGCCTCGTGCAGGAAGGCGTGGAGCGCGGACTGGTGCGGCGCATCCCGGACCCGTCCGACGCGCGCCGTGCGCTCATCCAGCTGACGACCGCCGGCCGTGCTCTCCTCGAGGAGCTGCGCACCCACCGCCGGTCCGCCGTCGAGACCGCCCTCGCGGCCTTCACCCCGGAAGAGGCGCGCACCTTCGCCGAGCTCTTCGACCGCTTCGTCCGCGCGTGGCCGCGTCCCACTCCCGACGACACCCCACCTGCTTGACGCAACACGCCGTTATGCACGCCCGCGCAACGGCGTGTTGCGTCAACTGAGTGCAGGGGGAGGAGTCAGGATGCGCGGCGCGGCGCGCGCACGGGGAGCAGCAGGCCCAGACCGATGGCCAGCACCAGGACGATCGCCAGGATGCCCCAGAACTGCGCGCCGCCGACCGCGACGAAGATCGCGAACAGCGTCGGCGCCAGGAAGGACACCGCGCGTCCCGTCGTCGCGTACAGCCCGAACACCTCGCCCTCGCGTCCGGCCGGTGTCACCCGGGCGAGGAACGTCCGGCTCGCCGACTGCGCCGGCCCGACGAACAGGCACAGCACCAGCCCGCCCACCCAGAACGCCGCGGCGCCCAGGTCGTGCGTGAAGAAGACCGCGAGCCCGGCGACGATCAGCCCGACGAGCGACGTCACGATCACCGCCTTCGGGCCGAACCGGTCGTCCAGCCGCCCGGAGAGCAGCGTCGAGACGCCCGCGACGACGTTCGCCGCGATCGCGAAGATGATCACCTGCCCGCTGGTGAACCCGAACGTCCCCTGCGCCAGGATCCCGCCGAACGTGAACACGCCCACCAGCCCGTCCCGGAACAGCGCCGAAGCGATGAGGAACAGCACCGTGTTGCGGCTCTCCTTCCAGAGCCGGCCGACGTCGCGCACCAGCACCGCGTACGACGCGAAGAACCCGACCCGCGGCGTGCGCGCGTTCGGCGGGATCTCGGGCACGCTGAACAGCACCGGCAGCGAGAACACCAGCGTCCAGAGCGCAGCGATGAGGGCGATGAGTCGGATGTTCAGCCCGCCCGCCGTCGGGACGTGCAGCAGGCCGCCGTCGCCGGTGACCATCCCGAAGTACACGATGAGCAGCAGCACGATGCCGCCCAGGTAGCCGGCGCCCCAGCCGAAGCCGCTGACGCGTCCCACCGTCTTCGGCGTCGAGACCTGCACCAGCATCGCGTTGTAGTTGACCGTCGCGATCTCGTAGAAGACGGTCCCGATCGCGACGAGCGCGACCCCGAGCAGGAAGTACGACGGCTGGCCCACGACGAAGAACATCAGCGCCGTGACGACGACGACCACGCCGGTGTTCACGCCGAGCCACAGTTTGCGGCGCCCCGAGCCGTCGGTCCGCTGCCCGAGCACGGGGGCGATAAGGGCCACGACGATCCCGGCGATGCCGACACCCCACGCCAGCCCGCTCGACAGCACGGCGACTGCCGCGTCGTAGGCGGTGTGCGCCGGTCCGGAGGTGCCGCCCTCCGCGTTCTTCGCGGACACGATGGCCGGATCGACGAACAGGCTGCTGGTCAGGTACACGGTGAAGACGAACGTGGTGATGACCGCGTTGAAGGCCGCGCCTCCCCAGTCCCACAGCGCCCACGACACCACCCACCGGGTGGGGATGCGGCGATCGGTCTCGCTGTCGGCGAAGAGCGGGCTCGCGGTCGTCACCAGGGCGTCGTCGCCCGCCGCGCGACCGGGGGAATCGGTGGCCATGGGGACACTGTAGGGCCGCCCCGCCAACGCCGGGTGAACGACGCGAGTGCCGGGCGCTCCGCTAGATCGACACCGGGAGGCTGTACACCGTGCCGCGATCGTCGCCGCGGACCTGCCGGTGCAGGTCCTCCATCGTCACGTCGAGCTGGGACGCCGTGGCCGCCGCACCCGTCAGGTCGCGGAGCAGCGCCTCCGGCACCTCGCCGTCGTATTTGTAGTAGATCATGTGCTCGAGGCTCGCCCAGAAGTCCATGGCCACCGTCCGCAGCTGGATCTCGACCGGCACCAGCACCGGCCCCTCGCTGAGGAAGACCGGCACCTCGACGATGACATGAAGGCTCTTGTAGCCGTTGGGCTTAGGGTGCGCGATGTAGTCCTTCACCCGAAGCGTGCGCACGTCCTCCTGCGCGGTCAGCAGGTCGAAGACCCGATAGACGTCGGAGACGAAGCTGCACACGATCCGGATGCCGGCGATGTCCGTGATCTCCTGCCGGATCACCTCGAAGCTGGGCTCGCAGTTCTTGCGGATGACCTTCTGCTCGATGCTCTCCGGCGACTTCAGCCGGCTCGAGATGTGCTCGATCGGGTTGTAGTCGTGCAGCTCGGCGAACTCCTCGCGCAGGATGCTCACCTTGGTCGAGATCTCGTCGATGCCGAACTTGTACGGCATGATGAACCGCGCGAAGTCGTTCCGGAACGCCTGCACCTCGCTCAGTGTCGCGGGGTCGATGTTCTGCAGCGCCTCGATGGCGCGCGACGAGAGCAGCGGTGCAGCGTGCGGGTCCGGGTCCATGCCATCGACGCTAGCGAGGGCGTTTGTGCGACGGGTGTGAATCCGGGGAGTCCCAAGCCGTGGGCCGCTGTGCTTCCCTACCCCATGAGGAAGACGGTCGACGGGGAGGTGGACGCCATGGCGGGTGCGCCGACGGATCCTGCGACGCCCGTGAAGTTCAACGGGCGGCTGGCGATCCTGCTCGCGATGGCCATGTTCGTGCTCGTGGTGGACACCTCCCTGATGAACGTGTCCATCTCGGCCGTCGTGCACGACCTGCACACCACGGTCAGCGGCGTGCAGAGCGCGATCGCGCTGGAGGCGCTGGTGTCGGCCGCGTTCATCCTGATCGGCGGCAAGACCGGCGACCTGATCGGCCGCAAGCTGGCCTATGTGCTCGGCCTTCTCGGCTACGCCGTGGGCGCGATCGCGATGACGCTGGCGCAGAACCTGATCGCCATCATCATCTTCTGGGCGGTCGTCGGCGGGATCGGCGCGTCGCTGCTGCTGCCGTCCATGCAGTCGCTCATCCACGGCAACTTCGAGGGCGCGCACCAGAAGCGCGTGTACGCGCTGGTCGGCGCTTCGGCGGCCATCGCCGCGGCGGTCGGCCCGCTGCTCGGCGGGTTCATCACGACGTTCCTCTCGTGGCGGGTCGGCTTCCTGCTGGAGGCCGTCATCATCGCGGTGGTCCTCTCCGGCATCCGGCTGGTGAAGGACGTGAAGTACACCGGCGAGCGATCCATCGACGGGGTCGGCGCGCTGCTCTCCGTGATCGGGATGGGCGGCATCGTCACGGGCATCCTGGTCTGGCAGGAGGGGGGCGAGCGGGTGCTGCTCATCATCCTGGTCGGCGTCGCAGGGCTCGGCTCGCTGGCGATCTGGCTCCGCTCGCGGGCGCGCCGGGGGAAGCCGATGCTGCTCGACCCCGCGCTGTTCCGGTCGAAGCTCTTCCAGTCGGGGGTCTCGGGTCAGCTGCTGCAGCAGATCGCGCTGGGCGGCACGATGATCGCGCTGCCGATCTACCTGCAGATGGTGCTGGAGTACAACGCGCTGCTCTCCGGCCTGTCGATCGCGCCGCTGTCGCTCAGCATGTTCGTCGTGGCGCTGCTCGCCGGGCGCCGGCTGAAGCGGCGACCGGCGACGCTCATCCTGTGGGGATTCCTCCTGGCGGTCATCGGGATCGCGGCGATCATCCCGCTCGTGCCGATCGCCACCTCCGGCTGGTACCTCACGATCCCGCTGATCGTCGCCGGCTCGGGTCTCGGCCTGCTGGTCTCGCAGCTGAACAACTACACGCTCTCCCCGATCTCGGATGAGCGGGTCAGCGAGGCCGCGGGCGTGAACTCCGCCGCGGGGTCGTTCGGCCTCTCCTTCGGCCTGGCGTTCGCGGGCGCGATCATGCTGGCGACGCTGGCGTTCACGTTCCAGGCGAAGACGGACGCGAGCACGATCCTCCCGCCGGACGACAAGGCGCAGATCTCCGCGGTGCTGGAGTCGGACGCCGAGGTCATGTCGAACGCCAAGCTGACCGAACTGCTCGCGACCGAGCCGCCGGCGGTGCGGGAGGAGGTCATCCGCATCAACACCGAGTCGCGGCCCATTTCGCTGCAGATCGCGCTGCTCATCCCGGTGCTCGCAGGTGTGATCGGAGTCGCCAACGCGTTCCGGATGCGCCGCCTGCCCGACCCGGCGCCGAACTCGGCCGCAGAGGGAACGCTGGCGGGGTGATCGTTTCGCCTAGGGTGGCCGGATGGAACAGGACGCGACACATCTCCGGGTCGGCGGTGCCTCTCGAGCGGAATTGAGAGCCGCACTGCACTCTCGAGGTGTCGCGCTCAACGCGCACGCGGAGACGCTTCTCGAGCATCCGGTCTTCGACCTCCGGGAGGGCGAGGACGTCGGCATCGTCGTACGCACGGTCGGAGAGCTCGGGCTCACTGCCGGTGGCGTCCTGCCCGAGGTCTACGAAGCGGCCGTCGAGCAGGGATTCGCACTGTGTCCGGCGGACACCGGACCCTATTTGCGGCTCGTCGTGAAGTCTCAGCGGAACGCGCCAGATTCGGAGCTCTCGGCCGGGAGGCCACCTGCCGGGGCCATCAACGTTGCGGCCTCGAGGCTATGCGAGGACCCTTCGTTTCCGGCCGGCTTCTATCTCCGTGTCGTCGACGACCGGACCTGGCTGCGCGGGTTTCGCTGCGATGACGAGTACGTGCTGTCGCCGGAAGTCAGCTTCTTCTTCCGGGTGCCGTAGGGAATAACACCCGTCTCCTCAAAGTTGAGTCGTATGTACTCAAGTTTGCGCTTCACCCTCTTGACACGATCCGCACCGGATGACAGTCTTGAGTCGTCGAGGCTCAAGTCTTGACCCAACGACTTTCACGGCCATAAGCCAGCAACAAAGGAGAGAAGCACACATGTCACGTGCAGTAGGTATCGACCTCGGAACGACCAACTCCGTCGTCGCGGTCCTCGAGGGCGGCGAGCCCACGGTCATCGCGAACGCGGAGGGCTTCCGCACCACCCCGTCGGTGGTCGCGTTCACCAAGGACGGCGAGGTCCTCGTCGGCGAGACCGCCAAGCGCCAGGCGGTCACCAACGTCGACCGCACGATCTCGTCGGTGAAGCGCCACATGGGCACCAACTGGACCACCGAGATCGACGGCAAGAAGTACACCGCCCAGGAGATCTCGGCGCGCATCCTGCAGAAGCTGAAGCGCGACGCCGAGCAGTACCTCGGCGACACCGTCACCGACGCGGTCATCACCGTCCCGGCGTACTTCAACGACGCCGAGCGCCAGGCCACGAAGGAGGCCGGCGAGATCGCGGGCCTCAACGTGCTCCGCATCATCAACGAGCCCACCGCGGCCGCGCTCGCGTACGGCCTCGACAAGGGCAAGGAGGACGAACTGATCCTCGTCTTCGACCTCGGTGGCGGCACGTTCGACGTCTCCCTGCTCGAGGTGGGCAAGGACGACGACTTCTCGACCATCCAGGTCCGCGCGACCGCCGGTGACAACCGCCTCGGCGGCGACGACTGGGACCAGCGCATCGTCGAGTGGCTGATCAAGCGCTTCAAGGACTCGACCGGTGTCGACGTCTCCAAGGACAAGATCGCCCTCCAGCGCCTGAAGGAGGCGGCGGAGCAGGCCAAGAAGGAGCTGTCGTCGAGCATGTCGACCAGCATCCAGCTGCCCTACCTCTCGCTGACCGAGAACGGCCCGGCCAACCTCGACGAGACGCTCACCCGCGCCCAGTTCGAGCAGATGACCAGCGACCTCCTCGACCGCACCAAGAAGCCCTTCCAGGACGTCATCCGCGAGGCCGGCATCAAGGTGTCCGACATCGCGCACGTCGTCCTCGTCGGCGGCTCCACCCGCATGCCCGCCGTGAGCGAGCTCGTGAAGCAGGAGACCGGCGGCAAGGAGCCCAACAAGGGCGTGAACCCGGACGAGGTCGTCGCCGTCGGCGCCGCCCTGCAGGCCGGTGTCCTCAAGGGCGAGCGCAAGGACGTCCTCCTCATCGACGTCACCCCGCTGTCCCTCGGCATCGAGACCAAGGGCGGGATCATGACCAAGCTCATCGAGCGCAACACGGCCATCCCGACCAAGCGCAGCGAGACCTTCACCACGGCCGACGACAACCAGCCGTCCGTCGCGATCCAGGTCTTCCAGGGCGAGCGCGAGTTCACCCGCGACAACAAGCCGCTCGGCACCTTCGAGCTGACCGGCATCGCCCCGGCCCCCCGCGGCATCCCGCAGATCGAGGTCACCTTCGACATCGACGCCAACGGCATCGTGCACGTGTCCGCCAAGGACAAGGGCACCGGCAAGGAGCAGTCGATGACGATCACCGGCGGGTCCAGCCTGCCGAAGGACGACATCGAGCGCATGGTGCGCGAGGCCGAGGAGCACGCGGCGGAGGACAAGAAGCGCCGCGAGTCCGCCGAGACCCGCAACCAGGCCGAGCAGCTCGTCTACTCGATCGAGAAGCTGATCAAGGACAACGAGGACAAGCTCCCTGAGGACGTCAAGAACGAGGTCCAGGGCGACGTGGACGGTGTCAAGACCGCCCTCGCCGGCGACGACGACGAGGCGGTGAAGACCGCGTTCGACAAGCTCAACGCGAGCCAGGGCAAGCTGGGCGAGGCGATCTACTCGTCGGCGCAGGCCTCCGAGGCTCCCGCGGGCGACGCCGGTGAGGCGCCGCAGGGCGAGTCGTCCTCCGACGACGAGGACGTCATCGACGCCGAGGTCGTCGACGACGAGGAGAAGAAGTAACCATGTCGGACCAGAACGACGGCTCGCAGGAGCCGGAGCGCGAGGAGCCGATCGTCCGCGACAAGCGGCGCATCGACCCCGAGACCGGGAAGGTCCGGCAGCCCGAGGGTGACCAGGCCGACGCCGGCGAGAACGACCTCTCCCACGAGGAGCTCGTCGACGTCGGGCCGGCCGAGGAGGAGCGGGACGAGAGCATCCTGAGCGATGACGACCTCGACATCCTCTCCGGCCAGACCACCGCTGAGCAGCTCGCGGCCGAGCGTCTCGGTGACCTCCAGAGGGTCACCGCCGAGTACGCGAACTACCGCAAGCGCACGGAGGCGAACCGCGAGATCGAGCGCGAGCGCGCGATCGGCGACGCGGTGAAGGGCCTCATCCCGGTGCTCGACGACCTCGAGCGCACCGAGAAGCACGGCGACCTGGGCGAGGGCAGCGCCTTCTCGACCATCGCCGCGAAGCTCCGCTCCGCGGTGGAGCGTCTCGGCGTCACCCCGTACGGCGAGAAGGGCGAGCCCTTCGACCCGCAGATCCACGAGGCGATCTTCCAGCAGCCCACCCCGGGCGTGACGGCGGACACCGTCGCCGAGGTCGTGGAGACCGGCTACCGGCTGGGCTCCACCATCGTCCGGGTGGCGAAGGTCGTCGTCGCGGTGCCGGCCTGACCCGGCAGCAGCGCACGACGGAGCGGCGGGACACTGCGTCC
>JAEWJG010000162.1 GCA_023386675.1 Actinomycetes bacterium | reverse complement strand
ACCCTCGAGAAGACCTATGCCAACCTCGAAGTCCAGCTGCAGCAGCTGCAGTCGCAGTCCTCGTGGCTGACCGGCCAGCTTTCCTCCCTTCCCTCTGCGAGCGCCTGATGAACGTCCTCTCCTCGGCTGCGGCCAAGCTCTCGGCCTACAACCGCGACAGCGTCCTGTCGGCCAGCCCGGCACGCCTGCTCACGATGCTGTACGACCGGCTCCTGCTCGACCTCAACCGCGGCGAGGCCGCGCTGTCGGCTGCGCAGTGGCCGACGGCGTGGGAGAACCTCCGGCACGCCGACCAGATCGTCGCCGAGCTGGCGGGCACCCTCCGGGTCGACCTGTGGGACGGCGCCGAGGGCCTGCTGCAGCTCTACGGCTACCTCGCCGACCTCATCGTGGGCGGGATGATCGAGCGCGACCCGGCGAAGGTGCGGGAGGCCATCGAGCTGGCAGAGCCGCTGCGGCAGACCTGGCACGAAGCGGCCGGCCTCCTTCCGGCGGCGGGTGCGACGGACGCGGGACGGGACCTCGGTGTCGCCTGACGCGGTGCGCGACGACGCCCTGGGGTGGACGGACGCGCTGGACCGGATGGAGAGCGAGCTCCACGGTGCGCTTGCCCAGGTGGACCCGGTCCCCTGGCGGCCGCCGATCGCGCTGGGCCCGATCCCGCCCGAGCTGCAGGAGCGCGCGGCGCGCCTGCTCGAGGCGCAACTGCACACCATCCGGTACCTGGAGGACGTGCGTCAGACGACCGCGCGCCATCTCGCGGCCGTGCGGGCTGTACCCCGGTCCGAGGTCGGGCCGCACCCGGTCTATTTCGACCTGATCGGCTGACTCCCCCACACCTTGTCCACTTGTGGATAACTCTGTTGAGAACGCGTGGATGAATGCGCTTCCGGTGTGGAGGACACGCGCGGGATGTGTGCGCTTTCAGATTCCCAGGAACGGGAATCGCCACTTGACCAGGACTTTTATCGTGCGAAGAAGCCATTCGAAGTTGTCTTCGAAAACACACGCTTGTAATTCACACCGGGGTACAAGCTGTGGATGACGGTGTGAGAATCGCGCACCGAACGTCCCCCGAACGTGGGCGCTAACGGCGGGGGAGGAACGGCCGATAGCTCTTCCTGAGCACGGATCGCTCATCGACTGGCCACGGATGGGCCGCCCCACGACCCTGGAGTGCAGCTGTGCTCGAATCCGTGACCAGCGCCGCCCTTGCGAGCGCCCTCGACGGCCTCGCCGCGCGCCAACGCGCCATCGCGAACAACATCGCCAACGTCAACACGCCGGGTTACACGGCTGAGCGGGTCTCGTTCGAGGACGCCCTCGCCGCCTCCGTCGCCCACCACGACGGCCACGTCGGCGCGACCACGGCACGCTCGCTCGACCCGACGCGCCTGGACGGCAACAACGTCAACCTCGACACCGAGACGCTCTCGAACGTCGACACCGTGCTGCGCTTCCAGTTCGCCTCGCAGGCGGCCGGCAACCAGTTCTCGGCCGTCCGCGCCGCTCTCAAGACCACCTGACCGGATTCCCACCCAAGGAGCTGAACGTGACCTTCGACGCCATCGGGATCGCCGGAACCGGCCTGACCCTTCACCGTAAGTGGCTGGACGCCATCTCGGACAACATGGCCAACATCAACACCGCGAAGCCGACCAGCGGCGCGGCCTTCCAGGCCAGGTACATCGTGGCCCAGGAGGGGGAGGGCGTCTCCGGCGCGTACGTCTCGGGCGCCGCCTACGGCAGTGCCGAGGGACGGCTGGTATACGAGCCCGACAACCCCGTGGCCGACGCCAAGGGCTACGTCCGCTACCCCGACATCGATCTGTCGGAGCAGATGGGCGCCCTGATCATGGCGCAGCGCGGCTACCAGGCCAACGCGGGCGTCGTCGACCGCGCAAAGGAGACCTACCAGGCCGCGCTCCAGATCGGGAGGAACTGATGCCCATCCCCGCCATCGGAGCCGTCTCCGGCGTCAGCGCCGCGAGCGGCGTCTCCGCGACTCAGGCCACCACCGGGACCGGCGGGGCGTCATTCGGCAACGCTCTCACCGGTGCCGTCGACAACCTGCAGCAGCTGCAGAGCACGAGTGACAACCTCGCGATCAAGGCCGTCACCGGCAACCTGGACGACATCCACGACGCGACTCTGGCTTCGACCCGTGCCCAGGTCACGCTCGAGCTCGTCGCCGGCGTGCGCAACAAGGCCGTGGACGCGTTCAACGAGATCATGCGGATGCAGGCCTGATGCCTCAGCAGGTGACCAGCTTCTTCCGGCGGCTCGGCGACACGATCCGCGGCTTCAGCGTGGCCCAGCGGGTCATCGCCATCATCGGCATCGCCGTGATCGGGCTCGGCGCGACCGGGATCGCGCTGTGGGCGTCACAGCCCACGTACACGCCGCTGTTCTCCGGGGTGGCCGCATCGGACGCCTCGGCGATCGTCGACCAGCTCCGCACCGACGGGGTGCCGTACCAGCTCACGGACGGCGGCTCGACCATCCTGGTCCCCCAGGAGAAGGTGTACGACGAGCGCATCAAGGCCGCCTCGGCGGGACTTCCGGCCACGAACACCGGCGGCTACTCGCTGCTCGACAAGATGGGCGTCACCTCGTCCGAGTTCCAGCAGAACATCACGTACAAGCGCGCGATGGAAGGCGAGCTCGGCAACACCATCGCCGCGATGAAGGGCGTCAAGACGGCCTCCGTGCGACTGGCGATCCCCGAGGAGACCGTCTTCGCGTCCGAGAAGAAGGACCCGACTGCGTCCGTCTTCGTCGAGCCGCAGAGCGGCGTGACCCTGAGCGCCGACCAGGTGCAGGCGATCGTGCACCTCACCAGCGCGGCCGTCCCCGGCATGAAGCCGACCGACGTCGCGGTCGTGGACGCCGACGGCACCGTGCTCAGCACGGTCGGCGGGGGAGCGACCGGGGGAGCGGACAAGCAGGCGAGCGACTACGAGACCCGCGTCAAGTCGGCGGTGCAGGCGATGCTCGACAAGGTGGTCGGCGTGGGCAACGCGACCGTCGCCGTCGCCGCAGACGTCAGCACGGAGTCGGCGCAGCGGACCGAGGAGTCCTACACGGCGCCGACCGCGGCGCCGTCGCTCAGCGAGTCGACCCAGAAGGAGACCTACACGGGCTCCGGGAGCGGATCGAGCGCCGGCGTGCTCGGCCCCGACAACATCGCCGTCCCGAACAGCGGGAACGGCAACGGCACCTTCAACTCCGAGTCCACCACGAAGGACAACGCGGTCGACAAGGTCACCGAGCAGCGCACCATCCCGGCCGGCGCGATCAACCGCCAGACCGTCTCGGTCGCCCTCAACTCGGATGCCGTCGGCGGCGTCAGCGCCAACGAGGTCCGCAACCTGGTCAACGCGGCGGCGGGCATCGACATCAAGCGCGGCGACTCGGTCAGCGTCGAGATGGTGCCGTTCAGCAAGGCCGGCGCGACCGAGGCGGCGAAGGCGCTGCAGGAGGCGAAGGATGCGGCCGCGGCCGACCAGCTGACCAGCATCATCCGCACCACCG
>JAEWJG010000144.1 GCA_023386675.1 Actinomycetes bacterium | reverse complement strand
GCCTTGCACCGGGCGGCTTCGTCGTCCCTGCGTCCGTCGGGTTCAGGCGTTGAACCGGTATCCCAGCCCGCGCACGGTGACGAGCATCCGCGGCTCCGACGGGCTCTCCTCGATCCGCGACCGGATGCGCTTGATGTGCACGTCCAGCGTCTTGGTGTCGCCGAAGTAGTCGCTCCCCCACACCCGGTCGATCAGCTGACCGCGGGTGAGCACGCGACCGGCGTTGCGGAGCAGCAGCTCCAGCAGCTCGAATTCCTTCAGCGGCATGGAGATCTCTGAGCCGTTGACGGCAACGGTGTGGCGGTCCACATCCATTCGGACCGTACCCGCCTCCAGCACGCCGTCGTCCTCCTGCTCCTCCTCCTCGACCCGGCGGCGCAGCACCGCGCGGATGCGGGCGAGCAGCTCGCGCGACGAGTACGGCTTGGTCACGTAGTCGTCGGCTCCGAGCTCGAGCCCGACCACGATGTCCACCTCGGAGTCCTTGGCGGTGAGCATGATGATCGGCACGCTCGACCGGCTGCGGATCTCGCGGCACACCTCGGTGCCCGGGATGCCCGGCAGCATGAGGTCGAGCAGGATGAGGTCGGCGCCGTTGCGATCGAAGGCTGCGAGCGCGGCGGGCCCGTCCTCGGCGACCTCCACCTCGTACCCTTCGCGCTTCAGCAGATACGCGAGCGGCTCGCTGAGCGCCGCTTCATCCTCGACGAGCAGGATGGATGTCACTGGTTGTCTCCTATCGGGGGTCGGATGGTGGAGGCTTCCGGGAGCCGGATCGTGAAGGTGGAGCCGCGTCCCGGCTGCGACCAGACGCGCACCTCGCCGCCATGGTTCTGCACGGCGTGCTTGACGATCGACAGGCCGAGCCCGGTGCCCCCGGTATTGCGGGAGCGGGCCTGGTCGACCCGGAAGAAGCGCTCGAACACGCGGTCGAGGTCGTCCTCGGGGATGCCCTCGCCCTGGTCGGTCACCGCGATCTCCACGACGCCGCCGGTATTGCGCACGCCGATGCCGATGCGGGAGTCGTCGGGCGAGTACTGGATCGCGTTCGAGATGAGGTTGTGCACGGCCGTGACCAGCAGGCTCTCGTTGCCCATGACGAACGCCTGCTTGTCGCCGCGCATCGCCAGCTCGATGTTGCGCGTCTCGGCGGCGACCCGGTTCTGGTCGATCGCGGCCTTGACCACCTTGTGCGCGGACAGTTCGGAGGCGTCGCCCAGCGCGTCCGTCGCCTGGAGGCGGCTCAGCTCGATGATGTCCTGCGTGATGCGGGCGAGGCGCTGCGCCTCCTCCGACAGCCGCAGCGCGAAGCGGCGCACCTGGTCCGGGTCGTCGGAGGCGTCGTCCAGCGCCTCGGCGAGCAGCCCGACCGCGCCGATCGGCGTCTTGAGCTCGTGGCTGATGTTGGCGACGAAGTCGCGGCGGACCGCCTCCAGCCGGAACGACTCGGTGCGGTCCTCCGCGAGCAGCAGGATGTAGCGCGATCCCAGGCGCGCGACACGCACGCTGAGGTGGATGCCGGCGTCCCCGAACGGTCCCCGCGAGAGCTCGCATTCCTCGGTGACCGACGCGCCCGTGCGGCGGACCCTGTCCACCAGCTCGACGAGGTGCGGGTGCACGAGAGCGCCGTTCCAGACCAGGCCGATCGCGTGCGCGCCCGGCGACGCCTTGATGACGTTGTTCGACGGGTCGAGCACGACGCCCGCCGACTCCATCGCGTCGAGCACCTGATCCACGCCGTCCGGCACCGAAGGACTGGCGACCTGGGCCGCGTGGCTCCCCCGGCGCTCGGCGATGTGCAGGATCCACACGAAACCGGCGCCGACGGCGAGCCCCAGGCCCAGCGACAGCAGCACCAACCAGGTGGAGTCCATGGTGCCAAGCGTAGTGATCCGGATGCGCGCGCATGGACGCATTGCTCGGTCCTGCCGCGTGTTTTCGCGGGTACGTTAGACAGTGTTCAGCCGTACGGCACCGTTTGTTAACCTGTCGCCGAGAACATCGACGAGGGGTCAGAAGGCCCCGACATCCCGCGTGCGCGCGCACGCCAGGAAGGACCACATCCCATGCGCGAAGTCTTCCAGCAGGAGCTGGCGGAGGTTCAGGACCGCCTCGTCGAGATCGCCGAGCTGGTCGTCCTCTCGATCAAGAACGCGACGCAGGCGTTCAACGAGTCCGACGTGAGCCTCGCCGAGGACGTCATCGCGAACGACCACCGCATCGACGAGCTCACCGTGCTGCTCGACGAGCTCTCCATCCAGATCCTCGCCCGGCAGCAGCCGGTCGCGCGCGACCTCCGCATCGTCGTGAGCGCGCTGCGGATCAGCGCATCGCTGGAGCGGATGGGCGACATGGCCGAGCACATCGCGCAGCTGGCGCGCTACCGCTTCCCGGACAAGGTCGTGCCGAAGAGCCTGCGCTCGACGTTCAGCGAGATGGGCCGCCTCGACGTGCAGATCGCCGAGAAGCTGGCGGAGCTGCTGCGCACGCAGGACATCCGCCTGGCCGACGAGATCCGCAACGACGACGACGACATCGACGAGCTGCACATCAGCGTGTTCGACAAGGTGCTCGGCGAGACCTGGAAGGGCCAGGCCGTGGACACGGTGGATGCGACGCTCGCGTCCCGCTACCACGAGCGCTTCGCCGACCACGCCGTCTCGATCGCCAAGAAGGTCCAGTACCTCGCCACAGGCGACTGGGCCCCCGAGCTCGCCGGCTGACCCGCTAGCCGCCGAGCACAGGAAAAACGTCGCGAATCCGCGTGGATCGCGACGTTTTTGCTGTGCTCGGGGGCTACGGGCGGAGGGGGACGCGGGCGGCGACGCGGCGGAGGCCGTGAGGGGCGCGGGCGACGACGGAGAGCTCTGTGAGGAGGGCGTGCTCGCCGGGGTGCAGGCGGCCGGTGCGCTGGTCGGTGACGTGCGCGCGGTAGCCGTCGCGCAGGTGGCGCTGGTCGTGCAGGGCGATGCCGGCCGCCTCCAGCGCATCCACCAGGGCGACGTGCAGCTCGGTCAGCGGCGCAGACTCGTGCAACACCGTGACGGGGACGGTCCCGCGCGCGCCGAACCGCTCGTGTCCGCCGCCGACCACCGGGATGGGCGCTACGCGCGGGACGAGCGCGGCCACCTCCTCCACGGACAGCTCCGTCTCGAACGGCGGCACGATGGTGACATGGAGGGGCCAGTCCCCGGCCGGGAACTCCCCCGGAAGCACATCGTCGCCGCGTCCCCGGAGGAACGCGACGACGACGAACGTGCTGGTCGTGGCTACTTCTTGCCCTGAGCGGCGACCGCGGCCGCGCCGGCGGCGGCGGCCTCCGGGTCGAGATAGTACGACGGCTCTAGCGGGGCGAAGTCCTCGCCGAGCTTGTAGACGAGCGGGATGCCGGTCGGGATGTTGAGCCCGGCGATGTCGTCGTCCGAGATGCCGTCGAGGTGCTTCACCAGGGCGCGGAGCGAGTTGCCGTGCGCGGTGACGAGGACCGTCTTGCCCTCGGCGAGGTCACGTGTGATGTCCGACTCCCAGTAGGGCAGCATCCGGGCGATGACGTCCTTCAGGCACTCGGTGCGGGGCAGCTCGTCGCCCAGGCCGGCATAGCGCGGGTCGCCCACCTGCGAGAACTCGCTGTCGTCGGCGAGCGGCGGCGGCGGCACGTCGAAGGAGCGGCGCCAGAGCTGGAACTGCTCCGGCCCGTACTTCTCGAGCGTCTCGGCCTTGTCGAGGCCCTGCAGTGCACCGTAGTGGCGCTCGTTGAGGCGCCAGGAGCGCTGCACCGGGATCCACAGGCGGTCGGCCACGTCGAGCGCGTAGTTCGCGGTCTGGATGGCGCGGGTCAGCACCGAGGTGTGCAGCACGTCGGGCTCGAGGCCCGAGTCGCGGAGGAGCTCGCCCGCCCGCTTGGCCTCGGCGACGCCGGTCTCGCTGAGACGCACGTCGACCCAGCCGGTGAACAGGTTCTTCTCGTTCCATTCGCTGCTGCCGTGGCGCAGGAGGATCAGGGTGTAGGGAGCGGCCATGCCCCCAATCTATCGCGTCGGCCCGTACGCCGACGGCCGGCTGGCAGACTGGGGCCATGGCTTCCGGCGCGGTCGGCACGGTGACGCGTGGCACGACGAACACCAACCGGCTGCGCCGCGTCGACCGGTGGATCGCGGCGCTGCCGGAGCTGCGTCGCACCCCGGACCCGCTCGTGGTCGACCTGGGCTACGGCGCGAGCGGCGTCACGGCGCTGGAGCTGCACCAGCGGCTGGCGAAGGCGCGCCCGGACGTCGAGGTGGTCGGGCTCGAGATCGAGCCGGGACGGGTACGCACCGCGGACGAGCAGCTGGCGGCGGTGCGGGCCGGACGGACGGGATTCGACCCGGAGGCGCGCATCCGATTCGCCCTGGGCGGCTTCGAGGTGCCCCTGCCGGACGGCCGGCGTGCGGCGGTCATCCGCGCATTCAACGTGCTGCGGCAGTACCGCGAGGTCGAGGTCGCGGCGGCGTGGGAACGGATGCGCGCCCGCCTGCAGCCGGGCGGCGTCCTGGTCGAGGGCACCTGCGACGAGATCGGCCGCATCTCGAGCTGGGTGGCGCTGGATGCGGACGGGCCGCGGTCGCTCACGATCTCCCTCCGGCTGCGCGATCTGGAGGCACCGTCCATCGTCGCGGAGCGGCTGCCGAAGGCGCTCATCCACCGCAACGTGCCAGGCGAGCGCGTGCACGGCTTACTCAACGAGCTCGACCGGGAGTGGCGCATCCACTCTCCGCTCGCCGCATACGGCCCGAGCCAGCGATGGATCGCAGTGGCGCAGGGGATGCGCGGCGCGGGCTGGCCGGTGCTCGGCGGCCGGTCGCGCTGGCGGCTCGGCGAGCTGACGGTCGCGTGGGAGGCGGTCGCCCCCGCTGCGTAGACGTTAGGCGCGCGGAGTCCGGGTCACCGCACCGAGCCGCGGCAAGCGCGGGACGTGCGCCTCCGCGCCCGCCTCCGGCGGCACCACGACCTCCTGCGACGCGGCCACCGGGGTGCCGTCGGCATCGACCGTGAGCGTCGCCCCGGCATCCGTCGAGCGCTTCACGACCGCGAGCGCGATCGGCCCGAGCTCGTAATGCAGCGCCACCGAGGTGACCGCTCCGACCTCCTGGCCGCCGAGTGACACGGCAGCGCCGCGCTCGGGGTGCACGCCCTCCGACCCGTCGAGGTGCAGCATGACGAGCCGGCGCGGCGGGTGGCCCAGGTTATGAACCTTCGCGACCGTCTCCTGCCCGCGGTAGCAGCCCTTGCTCAGGTGCACGGCGGTCCGCAGCCAATCGAGCTCGTGCGGGATGGTGCGCTCATCGACCTCGGTCGAGAACCGCGGCCGCCAGGCGGCGATGCGCAGTGCATCCGCGGCGAGGGTGCCGGCGACGGCCAGCTCGCCGCTCCCAACGCGGGCGACGATCGACGGCAGCGCGTCGCGCGGCACCAGCCGCTCGCTCCACGACCAGTCGGCGCCCGGATGCTCCCCGCGCGCGTACTGGTGGCCGCCCGGCGTCACCGCGTGCCACGGGTCTTGCCAGATCAGCGGGACGCCATTCGGCGCGGCGACCGGCAGCGGCGGGTCGCAGAGGGCTCCGATGGTCGCGAGGTCGGCGGTGCGGTCGGACAGCTCCACGCGCAGCATGAACCGCATCGAGTCGAGCCACGCGAGCAGGCCCCCCGCTTCGGGGCGGTCGACCAGCATCCACAGCGTCTCGCCGTCGTCGATCAGGCGGACGGCGTGCTCGACGCGGCCCGTCACATCCAGCAGCAGGGTCTCGGACGACTCCCCCGGCTTCAGTGCCGACACCGCCTGGCTGGTCAGCGAGTTGAGCCAGCTGAGCCGGTCGGGACCCTGGATGGTGAGCACAGCCCGGTCGGACAGGTCGACGATCGCGCCACGCTCGGCGAGCGCGCGCTGCTCGGGCAGCGGGCTTCCGTAATGGGACGGCACGCCGCTGTCTGTCAGGTCGACGGCTCCGGGCAGGTCGAGGAAGGGCGAGCGCTCAGTCATGGCCGGACCTCAGTCGACCTTGGCGAGCCGGGCGGAGGCGTGCGTGCGCAGCTCCTGCCCGAGGGCGGCGATATCCCACGCCCACAGCAGGTGGTTCTCCACCAGTCCGTAGAGGCGGGTCGCGGCGGTGTACTCCTTCGCGCCGGCCGTGCGCAGCACCGCGTCGGTCGCCAGGTCGATGCGCGGACCGGCGACCTGGCCGAGGTAGAGCTCGCTCACGCCGTCCGGGTGGATGATCGACACGTCGATCTCGAAGGCGCCGTTCGAGGTGCGCAGCGCCTCGACGGACTGCGCCGTGTTGAACGGCCGCGTGCCGGAGCCGGGCAGCATCGCCGGACCGGCGTCGCCCTCCACCAGCTTGCGATGCAACCGCCAGTAGCCGGTCTCGGCCGCCAGCGGAGTGCGCTCCTCATCGAGCACCCACGACGTGGACGAGTAGTTGAGGTAGCCGAGGCCGTCGTGGCTGAAGCTGATGCGCTGGCCGAACTCCAGCTGCGTGTGCTCCTCCTCGACGGCGTAGTCGAGAACGCCCGTGCCCTCCCAGACGCCGATCAGCCAGGAGAGCGGGACGAGCTCGGCCGGGAGGTCGGTGGGGATCTCGATCATGGCCAGCGCCTATGCGCTCAGCGCTGACCGCGGAACAGGTTGTAGACCACCAGCCCCGAGACACCGAGGATGGCGAGCGTTGCCAGGCCGAGAAGGCCGACGAAGAAGAGTTCGAGAGCGACCAGCATGCGACCAGTCTAAGCGAGGATCGCGAGGAATCCGCCGACGAGCCCCAACACGACGAAGCTGCCGGCGAGTGTGGCCGCGAGCCGGGTGATGAAGCCGTCCTTCTGCTGCGTCGCCAGCTGCGCGACGAAGGAGAGGAGCGCGCACACCGCGAGCGCCAGCGACAGCCACGACGCGTACGCCGCTGGCCGCGCCAGCACGCCGATCAGGATGCCGAGCACGAGGGCCACGACCCACACCGATCCGATACTCAGCACCGACACCCAGCGCGGCAGCGGCGGCTGCACCGGTCCCGCGGCCGCGGCGGGGCCGAGCGCGTGCGGCACGGAGGCGTCGGGGATCTCGTCGGTCACCCTCCCATTGTGCCCCGATGCCGCCCCGGAAGGCGCCCCACGCATTTCCGGTAGCATTGCGGCACAGGCGGATGAGGAGGTATGGGTGGCGCAGCTTCTGATCCTCACGTCCGCGCCCGGTCCGTCGGCGCCCGGCCCCGCCGGTGCCATCGCCTCCTCCGCCGCCGACCCCGCAGGACCGGGAGCCGAGGTGCTGCCCGCCCTGGCGCTCCTCAGCCACCGCGTCCGGCAGATCCCCGCCGAGCCGGCCTCGCTGGTCAACGCGCCCAGCTGCGACCTCATCTTCGTGGACGCGCGGCGCGACCTGGCGAGCGCGAAGTCGCTCTGCAAGATCCTGACCACCACCGGCGTCACCGTGCCCCTCGTGCTCGTCCTCACCGAGGGCGGCCTGACCGCGGTGAGCGCCGACTGGGGCGCGAGCGACGTCGTCCTCGACACCGCCGGACCGGCCGAGGTGGATGCGCGCATCCGCCTCGCGATCGGCCGTCAGACGCAGGAGCACTCGCAGACCAAGATCCAGGCCTCGGGCGTCACGATCGACGAGGCCAGCTACTCGGCGAAGGCGCACGGCCGTCAGCTCGACCTCACCTTCAAGGAGTTCGAGCTGCTCCGCTTCTTCGCGACGCATCCCTCCCGCGTCTTCACGCGCGAGCAGTTGCTCAGCGAGGTGTGGGGGTACGACTACTTCGGCGGCACCCGCACGGTGGACGTGCACGTGCGGCGCCTGAGGGCGAAGCTCGGCGACCTGGAGTCGCTGATCGGTACCGTCCGCAACGTCGGCTACCGCTTCAACGTCTACGAGGAGGACAACGACCGCCTCCCCACGTCCGTCCGTCCCTGACCCGACGACCTGCCGAGCGCAGCCGTAGAACTGTGCACAACCCGGCTGCGACGTCGTTTATCCACCGTTTACACGCCACCGCCCCGGGTGTCCGTCCGCGGTGACATGATGGGGGCATGGACGAGCGGACCACTCTGGAGAACGGCCTTTTCGACACAGGGCTGGGCGGGAGCCTGGGCAGCGACTTCGACGACGACTTCGCTCCTTTCATCTACGAACCCGACCCGACGCTGCCGGAGAACCGCTACCTCGACCGCGAGCTGAGCTGGCTCGCGTTCAACCAGCGGGTGCTGGAGCTGGCTGAGGACCCGCTGCTCCCGGTGCTCGAGCGGGCCAACTTCCTGGCCATCTTCGCCAGCAACCTCGACGAGTTCTTCATGGTCCGCGTCGCCGGGCTCAAGCGGCGCATCGCCACCGGGCTGGCTGTGCCGACCAACGTCGGGCGCGCGCCCCAGGACGTCCTGGCGGACATCTCCGAGAAGGCGCACGAGCTGCAGTTGCGCCACGCCCGCGCCTATCACGACCTCGTCCAGCCGGGTCTGGCGGAGGCCGGGATCACCGTCGCCACCTGGGACGACCTCGACGAGGCCGACAAGGCGCAGATGCGCGAGGTGTTCTCGCAGCAGATCTTCCCGGTGCTGATGCCGCTGGCCGTCGACCCGGCGCACCCGTTCCCCTACATCTCCGGGCTCTCGCTCAACCTGTCGGTGCGCGTGCGCAACTCCCGCACGGGCAAGGAGCAGTTCGCGCGCCTCAAGGTGCCGCAGATGCTGCCGCGGTTCGTCCGCATCGATCAGCGCGAAGGGCTCGGGCAGGTGCGGTTCATCATGCTCGAGGACCTCATCGCCAACCACTTGGGCGACCTCTTCCCTGGCATGGAGATCCTCGACCACCACGTCTTCCGGATCACCCGCAACGAAGACGTCGAGATCGACGAGGACGAGACCGAGAACCTCATCCAGGCCCTCGAGCGCGAGCTGCTCCGCCGCCGGTTCGGGCCGCCCATCCGCCTCGAGGTCACCGACGACATGGACCCGGTGACCCTCGGCCTGCTGGTCCGCGAGCTCGACGTGACCGAACAGGAGGTCTACCGCCTTCCCGCGCCGCTCGACCTCGGCGGCCTGTTCGACCTCGCCAAGATCGACCGTCCCGACCTGCACTACCCCAACCACGTTCCGGTGACGCCCGCGCAGCTGATGCCGAGCGAGCCGAACGCCAAGCCCGACATCTTCGCGGCGATCGCGCGGCAGGACGTCCTCGTCCACCACCCGTACGAGTCGTTCGCGACCAGCGTGCAGGCGTTCCTGGAGCAGGCGGCGGCCGACCCGCACGTGCTCGCCATCAAGCAGACGCTGTACCGCACCTCGGGCGACAGTCCGATCGTCGAGGCGCTGATCGACGCGGCCGAGGCGGGCAAGCAGGTGCTGGCGCTGGTGGAGATCAAGGCGCGCTTCGACGAGCAGAACAACATCTCCTGGGCGCGCAAGCTCGAAAAGGCCGGCGTGCACGTCGTCTACGGCCTGGTCGGGCTCAAGACGCACTGCAAGCTCGCCCTCGTCATCCGCGAGGAGAAGGGCGTCCTCAAGAGCTACAGCCACATCGGCACGGGCAACTACAACCCGAAGACCTCGCGCATCTACGAGGACCTCGGGCTGTTCACCGACGACGACCAGGTCGGCAAAGACCTGACGCGCCTGTTCAACGAGCTCTCCGGCTACGCCATCGAGAAGAAGTTCAAGCGGCTGCTCGTCGCGCCGCTCCACCTCCGCAAGGGTCTGCTCAAGCGGATCGACACCGAGCGCGCCAACGCCGAGGCGGGCCGGCCGTCGGGCATCCGGATCAAGCTCAACTCCATCGTCGACGAGGCGATCATCGACGCGCTCTACCGGGCGAGCCAGGCCGGGGTGCCCATCGACCTCTGGGTGCGCGGCATCTGCGGCGTCGTCCCCGGGCGCGAGGGGCTGTCGGAGAACATCCGCGTGCGCTCGGTGCTCGGCCGCTACCTGGAGCACTCCCGCGTCTTCTCCTTCGTGAACGGCGGCGACCCCCAGGTCTACATCGGCAGCGCCGACATGATGCACCGCAACCTCGACCGCCGGGTGGAAGCCCTGGTCCGGCTCTCCGACCCCGAGCACCTGCGCGAGCTCGACGCCCTCTTCGACCTGGCGTTCGACGAGCGCACGGCGACGTGGCGCCTCGATGAGGACGGCGTCTGGACGCGCCACCACCTCGACGAGAAGGGCAAGCCGCTGGTCGATCTGCAGAACAAGCTGATCCAGCAGTACAGCCACCGTCCCCGCAGCACCCGCACGGGAACCAGGCGGTGAGCCCGGCCATCTACGCCGCGGGCGCCCTCTGCTGGCGGGTCGTGGACGACCGCATCGTGGTGCTCGTCGTGCACCGCACGAAGTACGGCGACGTCACCATCCCCAAGGGCAAGGTGGACCCGGGTGAGACGCTGCCGATGACGGCTGTGCGCGAGATCCACGAGGAGACGGGCCTGCGGATCGCGCTCGGCGTCCCGCTCGGCGTCTCCACGTACCCGCTCAGCAGCGGGCGGGAGAAGATCGTCCACTACTGGGCGGCCGAGGTGGGCGAGAAGGCGATCGCGCGGTCGACCTTCGTGCCCAACAGCGAGATCGCCGCCGTCGAGTGGGTGACGATCAAGAAGGCGCGCGGGTACCTCACGTACGAACGCGACGTCGAGATCCTCGACGCCTTCGACGCGCTCGTCCATCAGGGCATCACGTCGACCTTCGCCCTCATCGCGCTTCGCCACGGCAAGGCCGCGCCGCGCGACCACTGGGACGGCTCCGACGCCGCGCGGCCGCTGACGGAGCGCGGCGTCAAGCAGGCCGCCGGCGACGTCGCGACCCTGCAGGCCTGGAAGCCGAAGCGGATCGTCACCAGCGACGCTGTCCGCTGCGTGACCACTGTTGCGCCGCTCGCCGCAGCCACCGGGATCAAGCCTGTCCGCGACCACGGCATCAGCCAGGACGCGTACGAGGAAGGGCAGCCGGAGGTACGCCGGGTGATCGGCAAGCGCATCCGCTCGCGCAAGACCGCTGTGCTGTGCAGCCACGGCCCTGTCCTCCCCGAGATCATGCGGGAGATCGCCCTCGCCACGGGCACGATGCCCGGCGGCTACCTCAACGACGCCGCCGACCTCGACACGGGCGGCTTCTCGGTGGTGCATCTCTCGGCCACGAACCCGGCCTCGGGCATCGTCTCGATCGAGACGTACGCACCGGTGGAGGCCCGCGAGTGACCTCAATTATGCCTGCGTTGCACACATAACATGTCAGCTTGCTAGCCTCGGGTGGTGCCGTTCGGCACGTATCTGAAATACCGAGGAGAGCAATGACCAACTCCACCCGAATCCGTTTCGGCGCGCTCACCGCAGCGGCCGCGGTCGTGGCGGGCAGCATGCTGGCGACCGTCCCCGCGAACGCGGCGACGACCGGCACCATCTCGCTGGCCGAGACCACCTACACTTCCGGCTCCTGGGGCTCCGGCCTCGACGTCACCGGTACCGGCTTCACCGCCGACGCCGTCGTGACGATCACGGTCGCCGACTCCACCCCCGCCACGATCGACAGCCACACCGTGACGGCGGACGCCACGGGAGCGTTCCACGAGGTCTACACCCCCGCGAACCCGCTGTCGCTCACGACGCTCGGCACGACGTACAGCGTCACCGCGACGAGCGACCAGGGCGACGACTCCAACACCGTGCCGCTCACGGTGCTTCTGCCGAAGTCCATCTACACCGACTCGCCCACCATCAGCACTGCCGACCTCGTCGACAGCGCCAAGGGCGTCTCGGTGTTCGCCTCCGGCTACACGCCGGGCGAGACCGTGAACGTCTCGGTGGACTACGACGGCCAGACGCTGAAGAGCGGCAGCTACACGTCGTCGGCTGAAGGCGTGGTGGCCTTCCGGCTCTGGCTGATCGGTTCGGCCGTTCCCGGTCCGTTCGTCGTGACCGTCACGGGCGCGACGTCCGGCGTGGCCCAGACCGTCACCGTCCAGGTCACCGGCGACACCGTCGACAACGGCCAGGTGCCGTCTGTCGGCAGCTCCGCCGCGCCGGCCGCAGCGGCCGCCACCCCTGGTGCGAAGAACCTGCCGGTCGTCAGCGGCTGATCGTCGCCCACGACCAGGGCGGCGCGGACGCCTGCGTCTGCGCCGCCTCCCCCATTCCACCCGTCACGTTCCGCCCGCCACCACCTCCTGCGAGACCATGAATCACCGCCGACCCCTCCCGCTCCTCTTCGTCGCCGCAGCCCTCGTCTCGGCGCTGACCGCCTGCGGCGGTCCCGGCCCCGCTGCCACCCCGACGGCGACCACGACGACCGCCCGCGCCGAGAACGGCCCCGCACTGCCCCCGGCCCTGTCCGCGTCGGAAGTGGCCGCGCTTCCCGCCGTGACCTTCGACGCCGTCATCCCCGGGCTGCTCGCTGCGCCGTCCGCCCCCGAGGTTCAGTCCGCCACCCGGGTCGCCTTCGACACCGCCGTCTACGGAGCCGACCTCACGACACCCGTGGCGCGCATCCCCGCCCGGGACTTCCTCGGCGCATCGACCGTCGTCGTCCCGATCCAGACGAAAGGCGGATGGTCGCTCATCCTGACTCCGTCACGGCAGGAGCTCCCCTCCGCCGCGACCGCCGGCAAGCCGGCTCCCGCACAGACGGCCGCGTGGGTACCGACGGCGTCCCTGCTCCCTGTGGCAGCACTGACCCGCAGCATCGTCATCTCCACGTCGAAGCAGACCCTCAGCATCGTCGACGCGAAGGGGAAGTCGAGCGCGACCTTCGCCGTCGGCGTCGGCGCCTCCGACACCCCGACTCCCACCGGCACCGGCTACCTGCAGGCGCGCTACCTGGACCCGGCGCAGGGCCAGGACGAGCACCGCATCCAGCTCACGTCGCTGCACGCCACCGCCGCGGATGAACCGTACGGCGGGAGCGACGGCGGGCTCATCGGCATCCACTTCCAGTCCACGGCGCGCGGCGCGGTCTCGCACGGCTGCGTGCGCCTCACCGCCGACGCGATCGCGGCGGTCGACGCGCTGCCGCTCGGGACGGCGGTTCAGATCACCGACTGAACGCCGCGGATTCACAGGGCAGCGACACAAGACAACACCCCGCGTTAACCTTCCGTTTACCGCTGCGGGGGACTCTGGTCAGACACCGCGAATAGCTTGTCACGCGGGTCGCACCGACCCCAGTCCTGTTGTTACTGACCCCGAAAGGGACAACTGTGAATCTCAAGCGCATCGGCGCTCCCGTGGCAATCCTCGCCGCCGCCGCCATCACCCTCACCGCGTGTGCGTCGAACGAGGGCAGCACCCCGTCGACCACGACGGCTGCCGCGACCAACTACTCCGGCACGCTGAACGGCATCGGCTCGTCCGCTCAGGGCGCCGCACAGACCGTGTGGGCCGCCGGCTTCCAGCAGGCCAACCCCAAGGCCACCGTCAACTACGACCCGCAGGGCTCGGGCGCCGGCCGCAAGAGCTTCATCTCGGGTGCCGCCGACTTCGCCGGCTCGGACGCCGCGCTGAAGACCGAGGAGCTCGCCTCCACGTTCGCCGGCTGCGCCGCGAACAGCAAGGGCATCGACCTCCCCGTCTACATCTCCCCGATCGCGATCGCGTACAACGTCGACGGCGTGAAGGACCTCAAGCTGGACGCCGCGACCATCGCCGGCATCTTCTCGGGCAAGATCACAACCTGGGACGACGCGAAGATCAAGGACCAGAACAAGGGCGCTTCGCTCCCGTCGGCTCCGATCACCGTCGTGCACCGCTCGGACGACTCGGGCACCACCCAGAACTTCACCGACTACCTCGCGGCCAACGCCGCTGACGTCTGGACGGCCCCGGCCTCCCAGACCTTCCCGTTCCAGGTCGGCGACGCCGCGAAGGGCACCTCTGGTGTCGCGGACGCCACCAAGAACGCGAAGAACTCGATCACCTACATCGACGAGTCGGGCTCGGCCGGCCTCAGCATCGCCCAGCTCAAGGTGGGCGACAACTACGAGAAGATCAGCGCCGACGGTGCTGCCGCCGTGGTCGCCGCCTCCCCGATCGCCTCGGGCCGCGAGACCAACGACCTCGCCATCCAGATCAACCGCAAGGACACCAGCAAGGGTGCCTGGCCGCTGGTCCTCGTCTCCTACATCATCGCCTGCCAGCAGTACAAGGACTCCTCCAAGGCGGACCTGGTGAAGGGCTACGTCGACTACATCATCTCGGGTGACGCGCAGAAGGCCGCTGCCGGCCAGGCCGGTTCCGCCCCGCTCGCGAAGGACCTGTCCGACAAGGTCTCGAAGGCCGTCGCCAGCATCAAGTAACGCACGACCCGCTCGGCCTGGGCTGCCCGTCAGCCCGGGCCGAGCGGCGCTCCCGCCCTCAGCCGCCGCGAAGGCGGCATACCCGATGAGAGAAAGCAAGGAATGACCGCCGGAACCGTAGGAGCGATCAGGCCCAAGGCGAAGGTCCGCCTCGGGGATCGTGTCTTCTCGACCAGCACCATCGTCGCCGGATCCCTGATCCTCGCGACGCTCGCCGCGGTCGCCATCTTCCTCGTCGTGCAGAGCATCCCGGCCCTCTTCGCCGGCGCAGGCGAGCTGCCCAACAACGCCACCAACTTCTGGTCGTGGGTGTGGCCGCTCGTCTTCGGCACCATCTGGGCCGCCGTGATCGCCCTGCTGATCGCGACGCCGCTCTCTCTCGGCATCGCCCTCTTCATCTCGCACTACGCGCCCCGCCGGGTCGCGTCGGTGCTCGGCTACATCATCGACCTGCTCGCCGCGGTCCCGTCGGTCGTCTTCGGCCTCTGGGGCATCGCGACGCTCTCCTCGTTCGTCCAGCCCTTCTACGTCTGGCTCGGCGACAAGCTCGGCTGGATCCCGTTCTTCGCGCCGCCCGTCTCCGGCACCGGCCGCACGATCCTCACCGCCGGCCTCGTGCTCGCCGTCATGGTCATCCCGATCATGACCGCCATCTGCCGCGAGATCTTCCTGCAGACCCCCCGCCTCCATGAGGAGGCCGCGCACGCGCTCGGCGCGACCAAGTGGGAGATGGTGAAGATGGCCGTCCTCCCCTTCGCCCGCAGCGGCATCGTCTCCGCCGCGATGCTCGGCCTCGGCCGCGCCCTCGGCGAGACCCTCGCGATCGCGATGGTGCTCTCCCCCGCCCTGATCGTGAAGTTCGCGGTGCTGCAGGCGCAGAGCCCGAACACGATCGCGGCGAACATCGCGCTGCAGTTCCCCGAGGCGACCGGCATCGGCGTGAACGCGCTCATCGCATCCGGCCTCGTGCTGTTCGTGGTGACGCTGCTCATCAACATGCTCGCCCGCTACATCGTCAGCCGCCGCAAGGCCTTCTCTGGAGCGAACTGATGGCCACCACGACCGCCACCGCGCCGCGCCCCCTCACCAACTCGTACACCGCAGGCAAGCTCCCGGGCTGGGCCCCGTGGACGATGCTCGTCGTGTCCTGGGTGGTCTTCGGCGCGATCTTCGCCATCCTGGCCGCCAGTGGCGTGACGAAGGACTTCAACATCGTCGGCGCCGTCTTCTTCGGCACCGTGCTGTTCGACGTCGCGATCTACGCCACCTCCGCCCTCGTCGAGGGCCCACGGAAGGCGACGGACCGCCTGGTGACGTCGCTGGTCGCGACCGCGTTCATCATCGCGCTGCTCCCGCTGATCTCGCTGGGCTGGACCGTCGTCGCGCAGGGCCTCGCCCGCTTCGACATCACGTTCTTCTCGGAGTCGATGCGCAACGTCATCGGCGACGGCGGCGGCGCACTGCACGCGATCGTCGGAACGCTCGAGATCACCCTCATGGCCGCGGTCATCTCCGTGCCGATCGGCCTGCTCACGTCGATCTACCTGGTCGAGTACGGGCGCGGGATGCTCGCCCGCGGCATCACCTTCTTCGTCGACGTCATGACGGGCATCCCGTCGATCGTCGCCGGCCTGTTCGCCTACGCCCTGTTCGCCCTGTTCTTCGGGCCGGGCATCCGGAACGGCTTCATGGGCTCCATCGCACTGTCGGTGCTGATGATCCCGGTCGTCGTGCGCTCGAGCGAGGAGATCCTCCGGATCGTCCCGAACGAGCTGCGCGAGGCATCCCTCGCCCTCGGCGTTCCGAAGTGGCTGACGGTCCTGAAGGTCGTGCTCCCCACCTCCCTCGCCGGCATCATCACCGGCATCATGCTCGCCATCGCCCGCGTCATCGGTGAGACCGCGCCGCTGCTCATCGTCGCCGGCTTCACCACGAGCATGAACTACGACCTGTTCAACGACCGGATGATGACCCTCCCGGTATTCGTGTACACGCAGTACACGCAGGCGGCCGGCCTGCACGCGCAGGCCTCCATCGACCGAGCCTGGACCGGCGCGCTCGCCCTCATCATCATCGTGATGCTGCTGAACCTCATCGGCCGCATCATCGCCAAGGCCTTCGCCCCCAAGTACGGCCGCTGATCCGGCCGGCAATCACCCGAAGCTAAGGAAGAAATGTCCAAGCGCATCGAAGTCAACGACCTCAACGTCTACTACGGCAACTTCCGTGCCGTCGAAGGCGTGTCGCTCACCATCGAGCCCCGCACCGTCACCGCGTTCATCGGCCCGTCCGGTTGCGGCAAGTCGACCTTCCTCCGCACGCTCAACCGCATGCACGAGGTCATCCCGGGCGCGTACGTCGAGGGCGAGGTGCTGATCGACGGCAACAACCTGTACGGCACCGGCGTCGACCCCGTGCTCGTCCGCCGCCAGGTCGGAATGGTGTTCCAGCGTCCCAACCCGTTCCCCACCATGAGCATCCGCGACAACGTGCTCGCTGGCGTCAAGCTCAACAACCGCCGCATGTCGAAGAGCGAGTCGGACGACCTGGTGGAGAAGTCGCTCCAGGGCGCCAACCTGTGGAACGAGGTCAAGGACCGCCTCAACCTCCCGGGATCCGGCCTCTCCGGCGGTCAGCAGCAGCGTCTGTGCATCGCCCGCGCCATCGCGGTCTCCCCCGACGTGCTGCTGATGGACGAGCCGTGCTCCGCCCTCGACCCGATCTCGACCCTGGCGATCGAGGACCTCATCGAGGAGCTGAAGAACGACTACACGATCGTGATCGTCACCCACAACATGCAGCAGGCGTCCCGCGTCTCGGACCGCACCGCGTTCTTCAACATCGCGGGCACCGGCAAGCCGGGCAAGCTCATCGAGTACAACGACACGAACATGATCTTCTCGAACCCGTCCGTGCAGGCCACCGAGGACTACGTCTCCGGCCGCTTCGGATGATCCACTAGCCGCCGAGCACAGTAAAAACGTCGCCTCCGCATGCGCGGGGCGACGTTTTTGCTGTGCTCGCAGGCGTGGTCAGGAGGCGATGGCGACGATCGGGGCGGTCGTGGGCTTCTGGGAGCCGCCCTTGGGCTCGACGGTGACGCCGACCGTGTCGCCGGCGGACATCTCACCGGACAGCACGCGCCAGGTGGAGCCGGAGCCGGCAGGCTCCATGGTGCCGGCCGGGGTCGCCTGGCCGTCGCGGATGTACCAGAGCTCGTAGGTCTTGCCGTCGGGCAGTGCCGGGAGGTCATTGGCGACCAGCGCAGACTTGCCGAGCTGCCCCGACCAGACGAGCGTCGCGGTGCCCCCGCCTGCGACCTCGGCGGTGGCGTGCTGGACGTCGGAGGCCGCGTTGATCTGCGCGAGCGCCGACGCCTGCTGGCTCGTGTACGAGTTGGTGCCCGAGATCGTGGAGCCGACGAAGGTGCCGCCGAGGAAGAGGACGACGGCGGCGGCCGCGGCACCGAGCAGGAGGCCGGGACGCTGGAACCAGCGGCGCTGGGCGGCGCGCTCGGCCGGGCCGGCGGCGGCTACCGGTTGGGCGGCCGGCGCATCCTGGATC
>JAEWJG010000056.1 GCA_023386675.1 Actinomycetes bacterium | reverse complement strand
GTGGAGGTAGTGGAGGTGGGGATGGGGGTGGGGGTGTTGGCTAGGCGGTGTCTGGCCTTGCGGACCATGGACGTCTTCCAATGCTGATAGTTCACGAACAGAAAACACGAAGGTGAGACCAGGCCTTCTGCGCGGAGCTTCCCGTCAACCTAGCAGAACACCGTTTGTTCAGAGAACAGGAACGCGAGATCTTATCGCCGGGCCGGGAAAGCCACCAGGGCACTATAACCCCCCAATTCGGGTGTCTTCTGCATCGGCCAGAATGGATGCATGCCCTTCCGCATCCTGACCGTCTGCACGGGCAACATCTGCCGCTCCCCCGCGATGCACTTCCTCCTGGCCCACGAACTCGCCGGCGACGAGCGCTTCTCCGTCGGTTCCGCGGGCACGCACGCGGAGGTCGGCTGGCCGGTGAACCCGCCGATGGACCGGATGCTCGCCCAGCGCGGGATCGCCGTCGACGGCTTCGCGGCGCGCCAGGCCGACCGGCGCCTCCTGCAGGAGTCGGACCTCATCCTCACGGCGACCCAGCAGCATCGCGGATGGGTCGCGGAGCAGGAGCCGGGCGCTGTACGCCGTGCCTTCACACTGACGGAGTTCGCGGACGCGATCTCCGACGCGCCGGACGGCATGACGCCCCGCGATCTGGTCGCCTGGGCAGCGGCCCACCGGCCTGCGCTCCGCGTTCGCACCTTCGGATCCTCGACCCGGCGCGGCTACGACGAGGGCGACATCCTCGATCCCTACGGCCGCGGAGAAGCCGCATTCACCGCCTCCCTCGGACAGATCGAGCCCCTCATCGGACGCGTCGCGCGCGCCCTCGCGCAGACATCTTCCTGATTCTGGTGACAAATCCTCACTGATCCGCCAGAATGGTGAGGATAACTCACACAGAGGGGGAGCCGTGACCCGACGCGTCGGCTACGCCGCAGGGGCGTTCGACTTGTTCCACATCGGACACCTGAACATCCTCAAGCACGCCAAGAGCCAGTGCGACTACCTGATCGCCGGCGTGGTGTCCGACGAGATGCTGGAGCTGACCAAGGGGATCAGCCCGGTCATCCCCCTGGCGGAGCGGCTGGAGATCGTCCGCCACATCGCGTACGTGGACGAGGCGGTGCCCGAGACGGTCCCCGACAAGCTCGACATGTGGCGCGAGCTGAAGTTCGACGTCTTCTTCAAGGGCGACGACTGGCGCGGCACCGAGAAGGGGATGCGGCTGGAGCGGGAGTTCGCCGAAGTCGGGGTCGAGGTCGTCTACTTCCCGTACACGATGACCACGTCGTCCACGCAGCTGCGGAAGGCGCTCGCGGTGCTAGCCGGCTGACTCGTCGCCCGCGCCGGCGAACCGGTCCGTCGCCTCGATGAGCGCGTCCAGGATGCCCGGCTCGTCGAACGCGTGCCCGGCGTCCGGGATCATCCGCAGTTCGGCCTCCGGAAGCGCGCGATGCAGGTCCCACGCGGTCATCGGCGGCGTGCACACGTCGTAGCGGCCCTGCACGATCACGGTCGGGATGCCGGCCAGCGCCGGCGCGTCCCGGATCAGCTGACCCTCCTCGAACCAGCCGCCGTGCACGAAGAAGTGGTTCTCGATGCGCGCGAAGGCGACGGCGTAGGCGTCCTGCGTGAACGACTCCACCAGCTCCGGACGCGGAAGCAGCGTGATCGTGGACGACTCCCACCGGGACCAGGCGATCGCGGCCGGCTGGTGCACGGCCGGGTCGGGGTCGGCGAGCAGCCGCTGGTACGCCCGGATGAGGTGTCCGCGCTCGGCGGGCGGCACCGGCTCGAGGAACCCCTCCCACAGGTCCGGGAACAGCGCGGCGGCGCCGCCCTCGTAGAACCAGTCCAGCTCCTGCGCCCGAAGCGTGAAGATGCCGCGCAGCACGAGCTCGGTCACCCGCTCGGGATGCGTCTCCGCGTAGGCGAGAGCGAGGGTGCTCCCCCACGACCCGCCGAACACCTGCCAGCGCTCCACACCGAGGTGCTCGCGCAGCCGCTCGATGTCCTCGACCAGATGCCAGGTGGTGTTCACCGCGAGGTCGGCCTCCGGCTCGCTGGCGTGCGGGAGGCTGCGGCCGCACATCCGCTGGTCGAACAGCACGATGCGGTAGCGCTCCGGGTCGAATAGGCGGCGGTGCGCCGGGGTGGTCCCGCCGCCCGGGCCGCCGTGCAGGAACACGACCGGCTTGCCCTCCGGGTTGCCGCTCACCTCCCAGTAGAGCTGCTGGCCGTCGCCGACGTCCAGCATCCCGCTGTCGTGTGGCTCGATCTCCGGGTAGAGGCTGCGCATTCCTCGAGGCTAGCGGCCGCCGCGCCGCCGGGATCAGAGGCGCGACGCGGGCACCGAGAACGTGTCGCAGGCGGCCGCGCCCTGATGGAACCCCGTCGTGAACCAGCGCTGGCGCTCCTCGGCCGAGCCGTGCGTCCACCCCTCCGGGTCGACGCGGCCGGTCGACGCCTGCTGGATGCGGTCGTCGCCCACGGCCGCCGCCGCGCTCAGCGCGTCCGCGATCTGGGCG
>JAEWJG010000380.1 GCA_023386675.1 Actinomycetes bacterium | reverse complement strand
GGGCCATGAGCCCCGGCATCTCGTTCTCGGCGAGGCGGATCTGGTGACGTCCCGCTTCGGCGAGGGACAGGTCGGCGACCTTGAAGGGCAGGGCGGTCGAAGTGGGAGCTGGCATGGATCCATACTCTCACGGCACCCCGGGTGTGGGTCAGGCGCGGATGAGCGCCAGCACCTCGTCCCGGATGCGCACCATGGTCGGCTGGTCGCCCGCCTCGACGTTCAGCCGCAGCAGCGGTTCCGTATTGGACGGGCGCACCGAAAACCACCAGAACGTCTCGTCCTGCCCGACCCGGCCGGTGACCGTCAGGCCGTCCAGCTCGTCGAAGTCGGCGCGGTTCGTGAACGCCTCCACGACGCGGGTGAAGGCGGCGGGGACGTCGTCCACGGTCGAGTTGATCTCCCCCGACATCGCGTAGGGCGTGTACTCGGCGGCCAGCTCGGAGAGCGGGCGCTCCTGCGCGCCGAACTCGGCCAGCAGGTGCATCGCGGCGAGCATCCCGTTGTCGGCGCTCCAGAAGTCACGGAAGTAGTAGTGCGCGGAGTGCTCGCCGCCGAACACGGCGCCCGAGCGGCGCATGGCGTCCTTGATGAGCGTGTGGCCGACGCGCGTGCGCAGCGGGACCGCGCCCGCCGCCTCGATCGTCTCCGGGACGATGTTCGACGTGATCAGGTTGTGGATGACCGTGATCTCCGCATCCGGGTCCTCGGCCCGCGCCCGCGCGATCTCGCGGAGCGCGACGATCGCAGCCACCGCGGAAGGCGTCACGGCCGAGCCGCGCTCGTCCACGACGAAGCAGCGGTCGGCGTCGCCGTCGAAGGCGAGCCCCAGGTCGGCGCCGTGCTCGACGACCGCGTGCTGCAGGTCGACGAGGTTCTTCGGCTCCAGCGGGTTGGCCTCGTGATTCGGGAACGTGCCGTCGAGCTCGAAATAGAGCGGGATGACCGTGATCGGCAGCGCAGGAAGCCCCGCCGCCTGCTCCAGCACGGCCGGGACGGTGAGTCCGCCCATCCCGTTGCCCGCGTCCACCACGATCGTGATCGGGCGGATGCCGCTCAGGTCGACCAGCGACCGCAGGTAGGCCGCATAGCGGTCGAGGACGTCCTCCTCACGGAAGCCGCCCGGGCGCTCCACGGCGGGGATGCCGTCGCGCAGGTACGCGTCCGCGCGATCGCGCACGGCCCCGAGGCCGGTGTCCATGCTGAGGCCCTGCGCGCCCGCGCGGGACAGCTTGATGCCGTTGTACGTCGGCGGGTTGTGGCTCGCGGTGAACATCGCCGCGGGCGCCTCCAGGTAACCGGAGGCGAAGTAGGACTCATCGGTGGAGCACAGCCCGATGGAGACGACGTCGGCACCGCGCGCCTGGGCGCCACGGGCGAAGGCCGCCGCGAAGGTCGGGGACGAGTCGCGCATGTCGTGACCGACGATGACGTCGCGGCCGGCCGCGTCCACCTCGTCCACGAAGGCGGCGGCGATCGCCTCGACCACGTCCTCCGTCAGATCCTTGCCGACCAATCCGCGGATGTCGTAGGTCTTGACGACGGACTTCAGGCGCGGGTCGCTGGGCGTGCTCATGGCCCTAACCTACCGCGGCACCGCTTCTCAGTCGGTCACGCCGACGTGGCGGACGATCTGCCAGCCCTGCGGCGCGGACAGCCGCTCGGCGTGGATGGCGCACAGGTCGTACGAGTGCGGCTCGTGCGAGAGGCTCAGGGGCCCGATGACGGCCATGGAGTCGGCGTACACGTACGTGAGCGTCTGCACGGCGTCGCGCGGACACGCGACACGGGAACAGGGCCGACTCAACATCGGGGACAGAATAGCGGTTCCCCGCCGACGTAGGATGGCGACATGCCCCGCAACCGCCGTACCAGCAGTCAGCCGCCGGCGACCAGCCGCTGGCGCAGCCGGCACGGCCGTGGCGCGCGCGGACCGGTGACCGGACCGCACCTGCCGATGCTGCAGAACCGGATCGACTTCTTCGACATGACCGTCGCGTCCACCGCCGACTATCTGAAGGGGATCTGGCCGGAGGAGCTCGCCGACGTGCACTTCGAGGTCGCGGCGACCCCGATCGGCAACTCGGGCTCCGACGGCGTCGACCGCTGGCGCGTCGATGCGTCCCGCCGCCGGATCGTGCTCTACCGCGTCCCCATCCAGCGCCTCACCAAGCTGCATCGGGACGACGAGCTGCACCGGCGCATGTACATCGAGGGATGCGTCTTCCGCGCGGTCGCCGAGCTGCTCGGCAAGGACCCCTGGGACCTGGCTCCGGACCGCTACCGGCACTTCTGACGGCGGCCTGCCCGAGCGCGTCAGTTCGGGTAGACCCGGATCGGAGCGGCCAGCGGCCCGGGCGGCGCGAGCACGAAGCTGCTCGCGCGTCCATCCGCCGCAAAGCTGACGCTCCCCCGGAGGTCCGCCGCGCCGGTCACCCGGTAGGTGCCAGGCCCGACCTTCGTCTGGGCGCCGCCCTCCGCGGGGACCGTGAGCTTGGTCGGCGTCCCGCCTCCGCGCGCGCCCTCGATCGTGACGGTCTGGTCGTGGTCACCGGCGTTCGCGAAGTGCAGGGTCGCGGCGGCGCCGGACGGCACCGACGCGACGAGCTCCTTCTGCAACGGACGGGCCGAGGAGAACCAGCTGAAGTCGCGGGTCTTCGAGCCGATCACGGTCGTGCGGACGGCGGCCACCACGGGCACGTCGGAGTTCACGGTGACGGTGTAGCTGCCGTCCTTCAGATTCTCCAGCGGCACCTCCGCCACCGTCCCCGCCTTCAGGGTCGTCGCATACGAATTGCCCACGGCGGTGCCCGCCTCGCCGACCGCGCCGACGGTGACCTTCGCATCGCCGTCGCCCGGGACGAGCAGGCGGACGACGGGGAAGTCGACGCTCACGCCCTCCGCCGACTGCGCGCTCTGGACGGCCGCCATGGACGCGATGGTCACACCCGGGATGATCTGCTGGCGCCCGGGCAGGCCGGTCGCGCCGGCCAGTTCCGCTCCGCGCGGCTGGATGCCCTGCTCGTAGCTCTGCTGCATCGAGGCGACGACCTCGCCGCCGCTGGTGGTGACCCGCACGACCGGAGCGGATGCGGAGGGCGCGAGCCCGGCGAGCGGGACCACCTTCTGCGCGCCGGCCGGCACGACGATGCCCGTCGCGCCGGGGGCGTTGACCGCGCCGGACTCGGTATAGATGGTCAGGGCGACGGTCGCGTCCACTTCGCTCGGATTGGTCAGCAGCACGAGGCTGGTCTGGCCGAGCGATGTGGATCCGGCGACCAGCCAGGTGTCGGCGCTGGGCTCGGCGCAGGCCGAGGCGGCGAGACCGGCGAGGTCCTCCGACGCCGCGGTCTGCGAC
>JAEWJG010000375.1 GCA_023386675.1 Actinomycetes bacterium | reverse complement strand
CTGGAGCAGCACCTCCCACGCGATCCGCAGCGACAGCGGCAGTGCGCTCCAGCGCTGCAGCACCTCCGGCTCCAGGTTCAGCCGGGCGAAGAGGAAGCGGTTCCGGATGTTGTAGGCGTAGTAGACGTCGGACTTCGGCTCGCCCGAGGACTGCCGCCCATCCGCCTGCGTCCCGCCCTCGGCGTGCACGGCGACCGCGTCCTCCCGCACCACCAGCCGGCCCCCCGCCGCGACGACGCGCCAGGACAGGTCGACGTCCTCCCAGTACAGGAAGTAGCCGTCGCGGAAGCCGTCGACGAGCTCCCAGAGGGTCCGGGTCAGCATCAGGCAGGCGCCGCTCAGCCAGAAGGCGCGCTCGGCGCCGGGGAACCGGCCCCTGGCGCGGGGTGACCGGATGCGGCCGTCGGCGAGGTACAGATCCGATCCGGCGGACCACACCGAGCCGTCCGGCCGGTCGATCCGCGGGGCGGCGAGTGCGAGGGGATCGGCGTCGACGACGGACTCCAGTACCCCGAGCGCCCCCTTTTCCAGGGAGGCGTCCGGATTGAGCAGAAGCACCCGCTGAGCCCCCAGCTCGAAGGCGCGGGCCGCACCGAGGTCGCAGCCGCCGCCGAAACCCACGTTCGTGTCGGGTGCGACGAACTCCCAGCCGCGCTTCTGCGCCAGGGTCCTGGCACGCTCGCGCTCCTCTGCACCCGAGTAACTGTCGACGAGGACGACGAGCGCATCCGGCCGCTCGGCCTCCAGCTCGACGAGGTTCCGCGAGATCAGGTCGGACGCGCCGTAGTTGACGACGACGATCGCGGTGCTCGCGGGTGGACGGGTCACGCCGGAATACCCCCAATAAAGGTGAGAAAACTTCGCTTTCAGGCGATTTCACCCTATCCTGAACCCATCACCGGCACCGGGCCGGCGCGTCGAATCTACCCGAACCCGACCAGGGAGGACGCCGTGACTTTCCGCCGACTCATGTTCGACATGAAGCGGGACCTCTTCCTCCGCGACAACCGCGAGATGTACGAGCGGCTGGTGCGCGACCAGCGGCTGGAGCCGGAAGAGCTCGCCGACCTGCAGACCCGCCGCGCGATCGACCACGCGCGCTTCGCCTACGAGAACACCCGCTTCTACCGCGACCTGTACACGGACGCCGGGATCACCGCGGACGACCTGCGCGACCCCGCCGCCTTCACCTCGCTGCCCATCGTCACGAAGGCCGACGTGCGCGCCCACTTCGACGACATCCGGTCGTCGGAGGCGACCCCGCAGAACACCGTCGTCTCCACTTCCGGCGGCAGCACCGGAGAGCCGCTCAAGCTGCTCCGCGACCTCCGCACGCCCACCCGGACGCTCGAGTGGAGGCTGTTCAGCTGGTGGGGCGTCCAGCCCTCCGACAACCTTGCACTGGTGTCCCGGCAGGTGAAGAGCAAGAGCGCGAGCCGCAAGTACGCCCTGCAGTGGTGGCCCACGCGCCGCATCCAGCTCGACGCCTACCGGATGGACGAGAACTCGGTGAGCGAGTTCCTGACGCGGTGGAGCGCGGTGAAGCCGGGAGTGATCGTCGGCTACCTCGGCGGGATCGTCGAGCTCGCGTCGTTCCTCGAACGGTCCGGGATCGCCTTCCACCCGCCGAAGGCCGTCGCGGTCACCGCCGCGCCGCTCACCCCGGCGCAGCGGGCGCTCCTCGAGCGGACCTTCGCCGCACCGGTCTACGACCACTACCGCTGTGCGGAGGTCCCGTGGATGGCCGGAGAGTGCCGCGAGCAGGACGGCATGCACGTCTTCGCGGACGTCCGGGTCATCGAGGTGCTGGATGCGCACGACCGCCAGGTGGTGCCCGGCGTGCTCGGCGAGACCGTGGCGACCGATCTCACCAACCGCGCCTTCCCTCTGATCCGGTACCGCCTCGGCGACCGCACGACGACCATCGCCGGCCGGTGCGCCTGCGGCGTCACCCTGCCGCGGATCGCGAACGTCGCCGGCCGCGTGTCCGAGGCGCTGCACCTGCCCGACGGTCGTGTCGTCGCGGGCGAGGGCCTGACGCAGCTGTTCAGCGGCGCCGTCGACCAGGTACGCCAGTTCCAGGTGCACCAGCTCTCCGACTACTCGATCGTGGTCCGCTGCGTCCCTGCTCCCGACGAGAACGCCGTGGCCGCCATCGAGCGGTCGGTGGACCGCATCCGCGACATCGTGCGCGGCAGCGTCCCCGTACGCCTCGAGCTCGTCACCACGATCCCCCACGACGGCGGCAAGATCCGCTACATCCGCAGCGATGTCGCAGCGTGACAGCGACGGGGCCCTGACGGTCCTCCAGGGGTTCCCCGTCCCGCGCCCGACGACCAACCCGTACCTCGTCATGCTCGCGCGCTCCCTGCGCGAGCAGCCGGGGGTGACCGTGCTGCCGTTCTCCTGGCGCACGGCGCTCCTCGGACGCTACGACGTCTACCACTCGCACTGGCCGGAGATCCTGGTGGGCGGACGCACGCCGCTGCGGATGCTGGTCCGTCAGCTGCTCGTGCTCGTGTTCCTCGCCAAGCTCGCCGTGCTCCGCATCCCGATCGTCCGGACGGTGCACAACGTCGGGCTCCCGGACGGGCTGAACCGGCGGGAGCGCGCCCTCCTGCGGCTGATCGACCGCATGACCGCCGTGCGCATCGTCCTCAACACGGAGACGCCGATGCCTGCGGGAGCGGCCGTGGAGCTCGTCCCGCACGGCCACTACCGGGACTGGTTCGCCGAGCAGCCGCGGTCGACGAGCATCCCCGGACGCGTCGCGTTCACCGGGCTCATCCGGCGCTACAAGGGCGTAGAGACGCTGATCGCGGCGTTCCAGGCGGCCCGGCGGGAGGATCCCACGCTCACCCTGACCGTCGGCGGGCGCCCGACGAGCGCCGAACTGGAGGCTGTCGTGCGCGCCGCCGCGGCCGACGGCTCCGGCATCGATGCGACGCTGCGCCACCTGGATGACGCCGAACTGGTCGCCGCCGTCACCGCCTCCGAACTGGTCGTGCTCCCCTACCGCTTCATGCACAACTCCGGCGGCGTGCTGGCCGCGCTCTCACTCGACCGGCCGGTGCTGGTCCCGCGCAACGCGGTCAACGAGGCGCTGGCGCAGGAGGTCGGTCCCGGCTGGGTGCTGTTCTTCGACGGCGAGCTCGGCTCCGCGTCTCTCCGCGCGGCCGTCGACGCCACGCGGTCGACCGCGCGCGCCGCCTCCCCCGACCTCTCCGCCCGCGGCTGGGAGCGCACCGGAAGCGCGCACGTCCGGGCCTACCGGCGCGCGATCGCTCTGCGCCGCGGCCACCGGACGCTTGGTGCGGACACCCCGGCCGCACGCAGCGAGCCGCGGGAGGTGACCCCGTGAAGTCGGAGCAGAGCCTCGCGGGCACAGCGGCGCTCCGTGCGGCGACCGGCACGCTCACGGTCGTCGTCCTGACGTACAAGCGCCCGCAGCTCCTGGAGCCCTCGCTCCCGGAGCTGGTCGGCCAGCTCCGCGAGCTGGACTCCGCCTCCGGCATCGTCTCCGACCTGCTCGTCATCGACAACGATCCGGAGGAGAGCGCCCGGCCGGTGGTGGCCGCGCTGTCGTCCCCGCGCGTCCGATACATCACCGAGAAGCGCCGCGGGATCGCCGCCGCGCGCAACCGTGCGCTCGAAGAGACCGCCGATCGCGACGCGATCGTGTTCATCGACGACGACGAACGCGCCAGGACGGGCTGGCTCGTCCACCTGGCCGCGACCTGGGTGCAGACGCGACCCACAGCGGTGATGGGACGCGTCATCTCCGAGTACCCGGGCGACACCGACCCGTGGGTGGTCGCTGGCGATTTCCTCCGCCGCCCGGAGCACCGCACCGGCGACCTGCTCACCATCGCGGCCACCAACAATCTGCTGCTGGACCGCACCGCCATCGAGACGCTCGGGCTGCGGTTCGACGAGTCGCTCGGGCTCTCCGGCGGCGAGGACAACCTGTTCACCCGGCAGCTCGTGAGCCGCGGAGGACGCATCGTCTGGTGCGAGGAGGCCGTGCTCGACGACGAGTGGCCGCGCGAGCGGCTGCAGCGCCGCTGGCTGCTGCACCGGTGCTTCAGCCACGGCAACACCGCCGCCGTCGTCGACGCGCTGATGGTCCCGGCCGGGGCGCGCCGGGTGAGCGTCCGCGTCCGCCGGGCGGCGGGCGGCGCCGGACGGGTGCTCCTCGGGCTGGTGCGCTGGGCGGTCGGCTCGCTGACGGGAGACCTGCGTCACCGCGCCCGCGGCCAGCGCGGCGTGTACCGCGGATTCGGGATGATGTCCGGAGCGGCCGGGCGCGTCTACCAGGAGTACGCACGCCGGGAGCGCACGGCATGACCGCGCTCGTGCATCCCCGCGTCCGGCTCTACGACCAGCTGCGCACCGCCCACCTGGAGCGGGCGCAGGCGCTGGAGCCCGCCTCCATCGTGTACCGGCGGCGGCGCTACGACTTCGACGAGGAGCAGGCGCGTGGGCTCGACCTGGTGCAGGCGGGACTCGCGCGGTCCGCCGTGCTGGCGCTGTCCGGACACTGGACCGAGCTCGAGGTGAACGAGCCGCTGGACCAGGCCGCGCTTCCGCGGACGGCGGTCGTGCTCGCCGCGATCGGGGCGGCCCGACTGCTTGGCCGGCGCCGCCCGGCCGTCGTCACGTACGCGATCGGCAATCTCGACGTCTACGACGTGCGCGCCCCGAGACTGAAGTCGCGGCTGCGCCGCCGCGGCGAGCTCGCCCTGGCGCGCTACGTCTGGCGCCGGATCGACCGGGTCGCGTTCGGGACCTCCGGCGCGCAGGAGGTTTACGCCCGCCGGTTCCGCGGGACGCCGGAGGCGACGCTCATCCCCGCGCTGCCCGCCCCGTGCGACTGCCCGGACGGCGCGAAGGACGGCGGCCGGGTCGTGTTCGTCGGCTCCCTGAGCGAGCGCAAGGGCCTCCCCGTGCTGCTCGCCGCCTGGCCGACCGTCAGCGCAACGCATCCGGACGCGTCCCTCGTCGTCATCGGCAAGGGACCGCTGGAGGAGGACGTGCGCCGCGCCGCCGCGGCCGACCCGAGCATCCGGCTCATCGTCGACCCGCCACGCGCGACGATCCACGCGGAGCTCCGCGCGGCCCGGACGCTGGTGCTGCCCTCCCAGCCGCGCGCGCTCTGGCGCGAGCAGGTCGGCCTGCCCATCGTGGAGGCGCTCTCGCACGGCTGCCGCGTCGTCGCCAGCTCGGAGACCGGCCTCGCCGCGTGGCTCGGCGCGAACGGCCATGCGGTGCTCACCCCCGG
>JAEWJG010000360.1 GCA_023386675.1 Actinomycetes bacterium | reverse complement strand
GATCACGCCCTCGGCGCCGCCCTTCGCGAGCGCCCCGGGCACGGTCTCCATCAGGGTCGTGTTCTGGTGGCCGCTGCCGCCCACGTAGTACGGGTGCTCGCGCATGGCGTCCGCGACCGCGCGCTGGGGGGTGCCGGGCGCCGCCTGCACCAGACGGCCGAACGCGCGGGCGATGCCCCGAACGCTGGTCCCGAACAGGGGAGCACCGCACCCGTCGATCGCGTCGTGCCCGACGGGGACGCCCGTCAGCGAGGCCATCGTCTCCCGGATGTGCTGCTGCAGCGGATGGGCCGGGTCGAGGTAGCCGTCGGTGGGCCAGCCGTTCGTCGCGGCGGCGAGGAGCATCGCGGCGTGCTTGCCGGAGCAGTTCATCCGCACGCGCGAGCGGCCCTCGCCGTCGCGCAGCATCCGCTCGAAGGTCGCCTCATCCTCCGGACGGTCGACCGGGCAGCCGAGGGCCGCGTCGTCCACGCCGGCGCGCGCGAGCAGCGACCGGACCAGTCGCACGTGCTCGTCCTCGCCGGTGTGGCTGCCGGCCGCGATCGCCAGTTCCGGGCCGGTCAACTCCGCTCCCGCGGTCAGGCACGCGAGCGCCTGCAGCGGCTTGACCGTGCTGCGCGGCAGCACCACCGCATCCGGGTCGCCCAGCTCGATCAGCGGAACGCCCGACGGGTCGAGTGCGACCAGGCTGCCGAAGTGCCGGCTCTCGATGAGTCCCGACCGGCGGACCACGGCCAGCTCGGCGAGAGCGGCGGCGCCGGCGGGCGAGGCGATGGACACGGTGGGGGCGGCGCTAGGCATTCTCGGCTCTCGGGGTGGTGACAGTGTCGTCGTCGTGCTCGACGGCGGCGACGGCGGGAAGGGAGGGAAGCGTCGGCGGCGCGGACGAGCGGCGCCGCGATCCGCGCTGCAGCCGCGAGGCGAACGCCGACAGGCTGCCGTTGACGATCAGGTAGATCACGGTCACGGCGACGTAGGTCGGGATGAGGAGGTGCAGGTACGACGCGAGCACCTGCCCGCGGTACAGCAGCTCCGTGAAGGCGACGATGTACCCGAGCGACGTGTCCTTCAGCAGGCTCACGAACTGGGTGACCAGCGACGGCGTGACGTTCCGGAGGGCCTGCGGCAGCACCACGTACGTCATGGCCTGCACGGGGCGCATCCCGAGGCTGAGCGCGGCCTCCCGCTGGCCGCGCGGCAGACTCAGGATGCCGGCGCGCACGATCTCGGCGAAGACGGCCGCGTTCGCGATGGTCAGCGGGACGACGAGCTTCCAGAGGGTCGGCAGGTTGACGCCGATCTGCGGCAGCCCGAACAGCATGAGGTAGATCACGAGCAGCACGGGCACCGTACGCGCGATCTCGATGTAGAGCCCGCAGACGAACCGCACCCACTTCACGTGACTGACCCGGCCGAGCGCCAGCAGCACGCCGAGGAACGCGCCGAGCACCGCGACGATGGCCGCGGCCTCCAGCGTCCCGAGCAGGCCGACGAGCAGGTACTGCCAGATCGCCCACTCGGTGAACGGAGCCCAGCGCTCGGGCGCCAGCTGGCCGTGCGAGGCGAACTGCCACAGTCCGAGGCCGACGATCAGGGCGAACAGGACGACGCTGACGACCGAGCCGAGGAGGATGTTGCGGCGGCCGCGCGGGCCGGGAACGTCGTAGATGAAAGCCGCGTCGTAGCGCCGCTTCGGGCGCTTGGCGCGCACCGGCGCCGGACGGTCGGGGATGAGTTGCGCGGTCATCGGGCGATCGCCACCTTCCGCTCCACCCAGCCGGCGGCGAGCCCGATGGCGAGGGCGATGGCCATGTACACGAGACCTGCGCTCGAGAAGATCAGGATGGGCTGCGCCGCCACGAGGTTCACCTTGTTGACCTCGGCGGTCAGCTCGACGACGCCGACCGCCGCGGCGAGGGCGGTGTTCATGGCGAGCGCGATCATGACGTTGCCGATCGGCTGCACGACCGCCCGCAGCGCCTGCGGCACGACCACGTACCGGAGCGACTGCCACAGGGTCAGACCGAGCGCGCGCGACGCCTCCACCTGTCCGACCGGGACGGTGTTGACACCCGATCGCACGGCCTCGGCCACGTAGGCGGCCTCGTACACGGTCAGCACGATGATCGCGGTCGGCGTCAGCGGGAGCAGGATGCCCGCATCCGGCAGCGCGAACACCGCGAGCAGGAGCAGCGCCAGCAGCGGCACGTTGATGAAGAACTGGACGTAGAGGAAGGCCGCGGCGCGCAGCACAGGGATCGGGCTGACGCGGGCGATCGTCACCAGCACGCCGAGCACGATGGAGCCGACGCCTGCCACCACGGCCATCAGCAGCGTGGTGCCGAGCGCCTGGACCAGCGGTCCCAGGTTGTCGATCAGGGGGTTCATCGTTCTCTCGTCGGGCGGTCGATCACGGGGTCGGAAGAAGAGGAAGGCCGGATGCGCGCGGGCGTGGGGGCCGCCTCCACGCGCACCCGGCCGGTCTGTCAGGAGCCGGGGACCGAACCGATCTCCGGCGCGGTGGGGATCTCGGAGTCGGTCACGGTGCCGAGCGTGGTCTTCCACGCCTTGCCCCACTGGCCGCCCTTCTGGATGGTCTTCAGCCAGTCGTTGACGAACTTCTTGAAGTCGTCGTCGCCGTGCTTGAGGCCGATGCCGTAGGGCTCCTTGGTGAAGGGCTGGCCGACGACCTTGATCTGCTTCTCGCTGGCGGCGTCGCTCGCGAGCAGGGTGTAGTCCTGCACGTACGCGTCGCCGCGGCCCTGGATGAGCGCCTGGACGGCGGCCGGGTCGGTGCCGAACGCGGTGACCGTGGCCTTCGGGGCGATCTTCGGCACCTCGGTGACGGCCGGCGTGTTGGCGCCGACGATCACGTTCTTGCCGTCGAGGTCCTTGTAGCTCTTGATGTCCTTGTTGTCGCTCTTGACGGCGACCGAGAGGCCCGACTCGAAGTACGGCCCGGCGAAGTCGACCTGCTTGGCGCGCTCCTCCGTGATCGTGTAGGTGTTGAACACCACGTCGACGGTGTCGTTCTGCAGCATCGCCTCACGCGTCTCGGACGCCGGCGGGACGATCTCCACGTTCGGCTTGCCCAGGATGTAGGTGGCGAGCAGCTTGGCGAGCTCGGCGTCGAAGCCGGTCACCTTCGACGGGTCGGTCGGGTCCTGCTGCGAGAGCAGCGGGGCGTCGAGGGCCTCGGCGACGATGAGCTTGCCGCGCTTCTTGATCTTCTCCATGGTGGAGCCGGAGATGATGAGGTCGGACTTCGCGACGGGCGCGCCGGCCAGCACGGAGTCTCCGGACGCGGTCGAGCTGGCGTCGCTGCCGGGCAGTGCCGTGTTTCCGGAGCACGCGGTGACGGCGAGCGTCACGGCGGCGAGCAGGACGCCGGCGACGGCGCTCTTCCTGCGGATGCTGCGGGTCATGGGATGCATCCCTTTCTGATGTGGGCGGGGGTGTGATGTGGAGCGGTGGTGCGCGGCTTCGCGCGCTGTCAGTGCGACAGCACGGAGGCCAGGAACGACTGCGCCCGCGCGGTGGCCGGCGAGTCGAAGAATTGTGCGGGAGGCGCCTGCTCGACGATCTGCCCGCGGTCCATGAAGACGACGCGATCTGCGGCCCGGCGGGCGAAGCCCATCTCGTGGGTGACGACGATCATCGTCATGCCCTCCTTGGCGAGCGAGGTCATGACGTCCAGCACCTCGCCGACCATCTCGGGGTCGAGCGCGCTGGTCGGCTCGTCGAAGAGCATGACCTTCGGCTGCATGGCGAGCGCGCGGGCGATGGCGGCGCGCTGCTGCTGTCCGCCGGAGAGCTGGGCCGGGTGGCTGTCCGCCTTGTCGGCGATGCCCACGCGGTCGAGCAGCTGCATCGCCTGTGCGCGGGCGGCATCCTTGCCGAGCTTGCGCACCTTGAGGGGAGCGAGCGTGACGTTCTCCAGGATGGTGCGGTGCGCGAAGAGGTTGAACGACTGGAACACCATGCCGACCTCGGCGCGCAGCTTGGCGAGGGGCGCGCCCTCCTCCGGGAGCAGCTCGCCGTCGACGCGGATCTCCCCGGAGTCGATCGTCTCGAGCCGGTTGATGGAGCGGCACAGCGTCGACTTGCCCGACCCGGAGGGACCGACGACGACGACCACCTCGCGCTCGGCGACGTCGAGGTCGATGTTCTGCAGCACGTGGAGGTCGCCGAAGTGCTTGTCGACCGCGCGCAGGCTGACCATCGGCCGGGCGTCCGTTGCTGTCATCGGTGGTTCCTCGCATCATCGTCGGGCAGGTTGCGACGAGCGTACTAAGTAACGACCAATAATCGCAATATCGAATTTAGTTAATGCGATATCGAACGAAGTCGGTACAGTATCCTCAACGAAACGAGGGGACGCGCCGATGGTGAGCACGATGGGGCCGAGCACAGTCGAGGGGACGCCCGTCCACGCCGGACCGGGCACTCCCGGCGGCATCCTCGACCTGGTCCGCTCCGGCCGTTCGCGGTCGCGCGCCGACATCGCCCGCAGCACGGGGCTGTCGCCCTCGACCGTCTCGCAGCGCGTGGACGCGCTGATCGCCGCCGGCTACCTCCGCGAAGCAGGTGCAGGCGTCTCGCACGGCGGCCGCCGGCCGCGCGCCCTCGAAGTGGACCCGTCGACCGGTGTCGTCTGCGCGGCCGACCTCGGCTCGCACCACGCCACCTTCGGACTCATCGACCTCGGCGGCCGGCTGCTGGCGTCGCGGAACGAGCCGATGGACATCGGCACCGGCCCGGCGGCCGTGCTCGGCTGGATCGCCGAGGTCGCCGCCGAGCTGACCGCCGAGCACGCACAGCCCGGGCAGACGCTCCGCGGCTTCGGGATCGGCCTCCCCGGCCCGGTCGACTCGACCACCGGCCGCATGGTCTCGCCGTCCCGTATGCCCGGCTGGAACGGTGTGGATGTGGCCGCCGAGCTCACCGCGATCACCGGCCTGCCGACCGTCGCCGACAACGACGCGAACCTCATGGCGCTGGGGGAGTACGACACCTTGGGCGCCGAGACCTCCGAGCTGGTCTTCGTGAAGGCCGGGTCGAGCATCGGCTGCGGCATCGTCGCCTTCGGCGGCGTCTACCACGGCTCCCACGGCATGGCGGGTGACATCAGCCACGTCACCGTCCCCGGCGCTCCCGCGGTGCTCTGCTCCTGCGGGCGGATCGGGTGCTTGGATGCGGTGGCCGGGGGAGCCGCGATCGTGCAGGCCCTGCGGTCCTCCGGGGTGGAGATCCGCGACACCCGCGAGGTGCTGGCGCTGGCGCGCGACGCGCATCCCCGTGCCACCCAGGAGTTGCGGGAGGCGGGACTGCGCACCGGCGGCGTCCTCGCGACGATCATGAACTTCTTCAACCCGCAGCGGCTCGTGCTCGGCGGCATCCTGGGCGAGGCGGAGGCGTTCGTCGCCGGGGTCCGCTCGGCCATCTACTCGGACTGCCTGCCGATGATCACCGACCAGCTCGACATCGCGGTGAGTGTCGCGAAGGAGAACGCGGGCATCCGGGGCGCCGGGCGGCTCGTCCTCGACGCGCTGTTCGACCCGTCGCGGGTCGACCTCGTCGTCCGATGACCGTCGAGCACGGCGTCGCCGTCGTCGGCGCGGGCCGGATGGGGCAGGCGCACGCTACCGCGTGGACGCGAGTGGGCGTTCCCGTCCGGTGGGCGGTCTCGCCGCGACGCCGCCCGGAGCTCCGGGATGCAGCGGACGCGGGCTGGGCCGCCTCGCTTGCCGAGGCGCTCGCCGACCCCGGCGTGACGATCGTGTCGATCTGCACGCCGACGCCGACGCACGCGCCGCTCGCGATCGAAGCGCTCGAAGCGGGTCGTCACGTGCTGCTCGAGAAGCCGATCGCGCTGACGACGGACGACGCCCAGCGAGTCGCGGATGCCGCATCCCGGGCGCCGGGGACGCTGATGGTGGCGCACGTCGTCCGGTTCTCCCCCGGCTACGCCGCGCTCGCCGTCCGCGTCGCCGCCGGATCGGTCGGCCGACCGCGCATCGTGCGCGCCTCCCGCATCTCGGATGCACCCGTCGGCTACGACTGGCTGGAGGACGAGGAGCGCTCCGGCGGGATGCTCGTCGACTTCGCCATCCACGACTTCGACCAGGCCAACGCCCACCTCGGGCGCGCAGTCGCGGTGACCAGCGTCCCGCTGGCCGGCGACGGCTTCGGCGCGCCCGTCGCCACCACCGTCGAGTACGCCGGCGGCGGGGTGGCCCAGCTGCTGCACGCGTCCGACCTGCCGCCGGGCCGGCCGTTCCGTTCCACGCTGGAGGTCGTCGGGGACGCCGCCGTGGACTCCGCCGACACGGCAGCGGGGGATGCTTTCGCCGCGCAGGCCCGCTACCTCCTCGACTGCATCGAGCGCGGCGAGGAGCCGGCACGCGCGCCCGTATCCGCCGCCGTCGAGGCGCTGCGGGTCGCGCTCGCCGCGCGGGCCTCCGCGCGGACGGGACGGCGGGTGCTGCTCCCCGGGTAGGGTGGGCGCGTGAACGACAAGTGGTGGCAGTCGGCGGTCGTGTATCAGGTCTACCCGCGGAGCTTCGCGGACAGCGACGGCGACGGGATCGGCGACCTGCGCGGCGTGATCGAGCACCTGGACTACCTCAAGACGCTCGGCGTCGACGTGGTCTGGCTGTCGCCGATCTACGCCTCGCCGCATGACGACAACGGCTACGACATCAGCGACTACCGCGCGATCGACCCGCTGTTCGGCACGTTCGAGGACTTCGACGAGCTGCTCGACGGCCTTCACACGCGCGGCATGAAGCTGGTCATGGACCTCGTGGTCAACCACACCTCCGACGAGCACCCGTGGTTCATCGAGTCGGCGTCCTCCACCGACAACCCCAAGCGCGACTGGTACTGGTGGCGGCCGGCCCGCGCCGGCCATCAGCCGGGCGAGCACGGCGCCGAGCCGAACAACTGGGGCTCCTTCTTCTCGGGTCCCGCCTGGCAGCTCGACCCGCAGACCGGCGAGTACTACCTCCACCTCTTCTCGCGCAAGCAGCCGGACCTCAACTGGGAGAACCCGGAGGTGCGCGACGCCGTCTACGACATGATGAACTGGTGGCTCGACCGCGGGGTCGACGGGTTCCGGATGGACGTCATCAACTTCATCTCGAAGGTCACCGACCTGCCCGACGGCGAAGTGCCGGAGGGCGCGCTGTACGGCGACGCGTACCCGTACTTCGGGCAGGGCCCCCGCCTCCACGAGTTCCTGCACGAGATGCACCAGCGCGTGTTCCTCGGGCGGGGCGACCGCTACCTGACGGTCGGCGAGATGCCCGGAGTCGACGTGGAGCAGGCACGGCGCTTCACCGACCCGGCCAACGGAGAGCTCGACATGGTGTTCCAGTTCGAGCACGTCGACCTCGACCACGGCCCGGGCGGCAAGTGGGACCACCGCCCCGCCTCGGTGCTCGACCTCAAGCGCAACCTGTCGAAGTGGCAGGAGGGGCTGGCCGACGTCGGCTGGAACAGCCTCTACTGGAACAACCACGACCAGCCGCGCGTCGTCAGCCGGTTCGGCGACGACGGCGTGCACCGCGTCGCGTCGGCGAAGGCGCTCGGCACGGTGCTGCACCTGATGCGCGGGACGCCGTACGTCTACCAGGGCGAGGAGCTCGGGATGACGAACGTGCCGTTCGCATCCATCGACGACTTCCGTGACATCGAGACGCTCAACCACTACGCCGAGGCGGTCGACATCCTGGGCGAGCCGGCGGAGGAGGTGCTCACCTCGCTGCGCCGGACGAGCCGCGACAACGCACGCACGCCGATGCAGTGGACGGCCGGCCCGAACGCCGGGTTCACCACCGGGACGCCGTGGATCGCCGCCAACCCGAACGCGGTGGAGATCAACGCCGAGGCTGAGGTCGGCGACGACGACTCGGTCTTCGCGCATTACCGCGCGCTCATCGACCTGCGGCACCGGTCGCACGTCGTGGCCCGCGGCGACTACACGCTGGTGCTGCCGGAGCATCCCCAGATCTTCGCCTACACCCGCTCGCTCGGGGACGCGTCGCTGCTCGTGCTGACCAATCTCACCAGCGAGGAGGCCACGTTCGACGCGGATGCGCTGCCCGGCTGGGCGGGTGCGCAGCTCGTGCTCTCGAACCTCGGCGTCTCCGCGGCGGCCGACGGCACGTTGCGACCCTGGGAGGCGGTCGTCCTCTCCCGCGGCTGACGCGTGGCGCCACGCCGGTCTTGCGCCACCGCTCCCGGGGGTGTGGGATAGGCGGCACGAATCGGGAGGCGATATGGGCGAGTACGTGGCACGGGCGGAGATCGACGTGGAGGCGCCGCGCCGCACGGTCTGGACGGTGCTGACGTCGAACGGCGCACGGCCCGAGATCCTGTTCGGCGCGGAGGTCGTCTCCGACTGGCGCGTCGGGTCGACGATCGTCTGGCGAGGCGAGTGGCAGGGCAAGACGTTCGAGGATCATGGTCGCGTCATCGAACTCGACGACCGCGAGGAGCCGTGGCGGATCGTGCTCACGCACTTCAGCCCGCTCAGCGGTCAGCCGGACGTGCCCGAGAACTACCACACGCTCCGGTACGAGTTGGATGAGATCCCCGGCGGGACGCGTGTCACACTCGACCAGGACAACAACCCGACACGCGAGGCCGCGGAGCACGCGCAGGAGAACTGGGCGCAGATGCTCGCCGGCGTCAAGACGGTCGCCGAGCGCGACCGGGGCTGACGGTCAGTCGCCGAACGCCTCGCGCAGGAACGCCGTCAGGAAGACGTCGAACGCCTGCACGGTGCCGTTGCGGTCGCCGCTGATGAGGAAGCCGAAATGCAGGCCGGCGGCGGAGTCGACGAGCCAGTGCGCGAGCACGCCCGCGCGGCGCGTCTCGATGCCCTGCTTCTTGAGCCACGCCTTCACCGTGTCGCGCCACTGCGTGAACGCGACGGTGACGCGCTGTCCGATGTCGGGGTCGATCGGCTCCAGTGCGCCGGCCTCGAACTGCAGACGCAGCGCGGTCCGATTGTTCTCACGCAGTGAGTGGCGGAAGGCCTCTTTGTACCAGTCGCGGAACTGTTCGCGGTCGAACGCGGTCACATCCACTCCGGTCAGCGACTCCGTCTGCTGCCGGACGCCCTCCTCCAGGATGGCGTCGATCATCTCCTGCCGGGAGCCGAAGTGGTACACGAACGAGTAGGTGCTGACGCCCAGAGCGCTCGCCAGACTGCGGAACGTCATGCGCGAGAGCGGCTCGGTCGCGACGTGGTCCATGATGCGCGCGAGGAGCTCCGGCTTGCGGTTCGGATCTGGAGTGCGGCCCACGCGATAACACTAGTCCGAACATCGTGCCGGATGGCTAGTCGGCTCTAGGGCTTGCGGCCCGGTGGGTTTCCGCCGTTCCCATTGCCGTTGCCCTGACCGGCTCCGGGCGCCGGCGCAGGAGCGGCCGGCGCACCGGGTGCGGGGGCCGTCGTCGGCGGCTTCGGAGCGACCGGAGCGGTCGTGTACTTGCCCTGCGGCGAGGGGAAGGCCGAGCCCCCATAGGCGGCGTTCAGCGCGGTCATGACCCGCTTCGCGATAGCGAACTTGACGTTGCCGCCGCCGACGCCCTGGAAGCTGACGCTGCGGAGGGCCTGAGCTCCCTGCACGTTGCCGACCCAGGTCGCCTGAGCCACCTTCGTCGTGGAGGTGACGAGCCAGTTCTCGACGGAGTTGTCGGTGGTTCCCGTCTTGCCGAACACCGGGATGCCGTCGCCGGGGTTCGCGGAGGCCGCGGTGCCGCCACCGCGGAGCACACCCTGCAGCGCATAGATCGCCGCTGCGGCGACCTGCGGGTCGATCGGGGTCGTCGAGCACTGCGACTTCGGCACCGCGTGGGCGCTGCCGTCGCCGTTGACGATCTTGTCGATCGCGATCGGGCTGCAGGCGACGCCGTTGTTGGCGAGGCCGGCGTAGGCGGTCGCCATCGTCAGCGGCGCGATGTAGTTGGTGCCGAGCACCGACGACGGGTTGGCCATGTACGGGTTGGCAGCCTCGTCCGCGCCGTGCACGAGGAGATCCTGGGCGCGCTTCTTGATGCCGCAGAGATCGAGCGAGGTTGCCATCTTCGCGAAGATCGTGTTGATGGACTGCGCGGTCGCATTCATGACGGTCGTGGACGAGACCGATTCGCCCTCGTCGTTGGAGACGTTCCAGGGCGCGCCGCCGATGTCGTTGCAGGGGTCGCTCGAGTGGAACGAGGTCTGCGGGAACACGTGCTGCGTCCCGTTCACCGACTGGTAGAGCGAGTGTCCCTCGTTGAGCCATTCGAGCAGATCGAACACCTTGTAGGCCGATCCGGTCTGGAAGCCCTCCGAGCCGCCGTAGGCGTAGTCGGTGTTGTAGTTGACCGCCGTGGTCCCCGGAGCCGGCTGAGCCGTGTTGTCGTACGGCCGGTTCTGCACCATGGTGACCAGCCGGCCCGTGCCCACCTCGACCGACACGTTGGAGGAGCCGACGTCGAGGCGGGGGTCCTGCGGCGGGATGTACGCACTCACAGCCGCCTGCGCCTGGTTCTGCAGGTCGAGGTTGAGGGTCGTGTAGATCTTGAGGCCGCCGCGCGTGAGGAAGTTAGAGCGGTCGTCGTCCGTCTTGCCGAAGATCGGGTCCTGCTCGATGACGCGTTCGACGTAGTCGCAGAAGAACGCCGCGTTGAACTGCTGCGCCGTCATGCAGCCGTTCTGGGTCGTCGACACCTTCGGCTCGACCTTGGTGGCGCGGGCCGCGTCGTGCTCCTCCTTGGTGATCTTGCCGTTGGCGAGCATCCTGTCGAGCACGTAGTTCCGGCGGTCGAGGGTCTCCTTGTACCCGTTCGCGGCGCCGTTCTCCTTGCTGTCCGGCCGGTCGATCCGGAGGTTGTCCGGGTTGTTCAGGATGGCGATCAGCGTCGCCGCCTGCTGTAGGTTCACATCCTTCGCCCCGACGCCGAAGTAGTACTCGGCCGCCGACTGGACGCCGTAGACGCGGCCGCCGAACAGTGCGATGTTCAGGTACGACTGCAGGATGTCGTTCTTCGAGTACTCCTTCTCGAGCCCGATCGCGTAGCGCATCTCCTTGAGCTTGCGGGAGGGGTCGACCTTCGTCGCGTCGTTGTAGCAGTTCTCGTAGGCGGTGAGCTGCTTCTTCTGCACAGCGGCGGTCGCCGTGGGATCCGGCTGCTTGTTCTCGCAGCGCTGGACGAGGATGTTCTTGACGTACTGCTGAGTGATCGACGAACCGCCCTGCACCGACTTGTGGAGCGCCGTCAGCACCGCGCCGCGGAGCGTGCCGCTGACGTCGACGCCGCCGTGCTCGTAGAAGCGCGGGTCCTCCGTGGCGACGGCGGCATCCTTCAGGTTCTGTGAGATGCCGTCCCAGCCGACCTCGATGCGGTTCTGGGAGTAGAACGTCGCGATCGGGACCTGCTGCCCGTTGCTCAGGGCGTACATGGTGGACGCCTGGGCCAGCGGCTCCACCTTGATGTACTCGGGAAGGCCGTCGAAGACGCTGATAGTGGAGTCGGCCGCGGAGCCCGTCAGGGCCACGGCGGGCGTGACCGCCGCCGCGGCGAGCACGCCGGCCAGGCCGCTCAGTGCGACGAACCCGACCAGGGCAGGCGCCCATCCCCATCTCATGCGTCTTCTCCCTCGTCGAGACCGTTCATCCGTGGCGCAATGATACGCGTCGGGGATGACGCTCCCGGGAGGCGGGCGCTCAGGTTGTGGACAGAGCGAAGATCGGCGGACCTGTGTACAGGTCTTGTCAGGAGCTCTCGCGCAACTTGTCGCACAACTGCGCCAGCGTCTCGAGCTCCTCGGTGGTCATCCGGCCGCCGACGCGGCTGTTGATCGTCTTCATGTGGTCGACCGCGACGCGGCGGAACATCGCGAACCCCGTATCGGTCAGGCGGATGACCGTCCCGCGGGCGTCGGACGGCTCCGGCTCCTTGGCCACCAGCCCGCGTGCGACCAGGCGGTCGACCAGGCGGCTGACGCTGGGCTGCGTGAGGAGGACGTGCTTGTTGAGGTCGCGGAGGCGCAACTCGCGGTTCGGCTGACGCGAGAGGTTGAACAGCACGTCGTACTCGTTGAACGAGATGTCGCGTGTCGGGAACTCGGCCGCCAGCGTGCGCATCACCGCGACCTGGGCGCGGAAGAGCGACTCCCAGGCCGCCACCGCGCTGATCCGGGACCGGCTCTGCGAGTCCTGCGTCGCGGTCTCGGCCATGGCACTCCTCCTCATGCTCGATGCATTCGCATCTTCTCATCATGAGCGTCCGTCGACATCCGTGTTACCACGGGCGACGGGCGGACGGAGAGGGCCCTGGGCAAAGATCGAGGGCCGGTCGCAGAGGCTAGCGACCGGCCCTCTCCCTTGCACCAAGAGTGTCCTGCAATCACATTCCGCGGTGGCTGCCACAGCAAACAACCACTGCTCTTGAACTATATAACGAAGAGGTAACGGCATCTAGTTATCAAGTCGTTATTTTTTCTGCGAATCTTCTTTGCACTGTCAAGCGATCCGCTGAGCGGTACCCTGCCCCCGTGAACGAGGACTCCGCCGGGTTCCAGGGAGACATCCCGGCGCACTACGACGCCGGTCTCGGGCCGGTGCTGTTCGCGCACTACGCCGACGTACTCGGCCGCGCGGTAGCGGAGAGCGAGCCGGGCCGCATCCTCGAGACCGCGGCGGGAACCGGGATCTCGTCGGCGGCGCTGGCCCGCTACAACCCGCGCGCGGAGCTCGTCATCACCGACCTCAACGAGCCGATGCTGCACCTGGCGCACAAGAAGGTGCCCGCGGCCACCCGGATCGAGGTCGCCGATGCGCAGCGCCTGCATTTCGGGGACGACGCTTTCGACGCGGTGGCGTGCGAGTTCGGGATCATGTTCCTCCCCGACCTGGACGCGGCGTTCCGGGAGGCCCGGCGGGTGCTCGTGCCCAACGGGGTCTTCCACTTCTCGGTGTGGGACAGTCACGCGAAGAACCGATTCGCCGCCATCACCGACGGGGTGCTGCACGAGGCGTCTCCGGACGATCCGCCGCCGTTCTACCAGGTGCCGTTCGGGCTGAGCGACGTCGGCCGCCTCCGCGACCTGGCGCAGGCCACCGGCTTCGGGCGCGTCCGGGTCGACGTCCTGCCCTTCGACGCGCCTGTCGCCTCCTGGGCTGCGTTCGCGGACGGCCTGATCCTCGGCAACCCGGTGTCCGATCAGCTCCGTCGGCGCTCCGCCGACGTCGAGGGCGTGGTGCGCGAAGTCGGGCGGCGGCTGGAGGTCGAGTACGGGCCTGCTCCCGCGAACATCCGACTCCAGACCCTCTTCTATCGCGCCTACCCCGCTGAGCCCTGGACGCGATCGCTCTGAATCGAATACTCTGTTCAGAGTAATCGAACTCGAGTGGAGGTGACCATGCCCAAGCGCCCCGTGTCCAACCCCTTGGCGCTGGCCGTGCTCGCCTGCCTCTGGGAGCGGCCGATGTACCCGTACGAGATGACGACGACCATGCGGCAGCGCGGCAAGGAAGACAGCATCCGCCTCAACTTCGGCTCCCTGTACGCCGTCATCAAGTCGCTCGAGAAGCATGGCTTCATCCAGGTCGCGCAGACCGAGCGCGAGGGCAACCGTCCAGAGCGTGTCGTCTACGCGATCACCGACGCCGGCCGCACCGAGGCCGAGGGGTGGCTGCGCGAGCTCGTCGAGGTGCCGGTGAAGGAGTACCCGGCGATCGAGACCGGGCTATCCCTGCTGCCGATGCTTCCGCCGCAGACAGCTGCCGACCTGCTCGAGAGCCGGCGCGACCTCCTCGACACCGAGCTCGCCGCGCGGCGGGTGCAGCAGGAGGAGGCGCGCGCCCTCCCGGAGCTGTTCATGGTCGAGTTCCACTACCGCGTGGCGGTCCTCGAGGCCGAACGCGCCTTCGTCGCCGACCTGGCATCCCGCATCCGCGACCGCTCGATCGGGGGATACGAGGGCTGGGAGCAGCTGCACCGGCTGCTCGCCGAGGGTGTCGGCATGGAGGAGCTGGCGGAGCGCATCGCCGCCGGCGCCTTCGGGGAGGAGGCGGCCGGCCTGTATCGATGAACAGAACGATGGCCGGAGAGCGGCAACTCTCCGGCCATCCACACCTTCAGTCGTTCCATCCGGAACCTGCGTCAACAGTCACCGAGGGCTCCTTCCAGGATATCCCGTGCGGTGGCTGACCATCAGATCAGAGAGGAAAGCCACCATGGCATCCGCAACCGGGCCGGCGCTCGCCGCCGCCCACCTCGTGAAGTCCTACAGCGGCGGGAGGGGCAAGCCCTCCGTCCGCGCGCTCGACGACCTCGGCTTCGAGGTCTCAGCCGGGACCGTGTTCGGCCTGCTCGGGCCGAACGGCGCCGGCAAGTCGACCACCATGAAGATCCTGTCGACGCTCGCCCGGCCCGATTCCGGGTCGGCGTCCGTCGCCGGGATCGACGTCATCCGCCATCCGGCCCGCGTCCGCCGGGCCATCGGGTTCGTCGCCCAGAAGCCGGTCTCCGACCCCACCGACACCGGGGTCGAGAACCTCGTGCTGGCCGGTCGGCTGCAGGGCATGCCCGGCCGGGAGGCGGCGGCCCGCGCCCGTGAGCTGCTCGACCGCTTCGGCCTCGCCGAGCACGCCCGCCGCCAGGTGAAGACCTACTCCGGCGGCATGGCCCGCAAGCTGGACGTGGCGATCGGCCTCATGCACCGGCCGCAGGTCCTCTTCCTCGACGAGCCGACGACGGGCCTCGACCCGGAGGCGCGTGCCGAGCTCTGGCTCGAGCTCGAGCGGATGACGGCGGCGGAGAACCTGACCGTCCTGCTGACGACGCATTACCTGGACGAGGCCGACCGTCTCGCCGACCGGCTCGCGATCGTCGACCACGGCCGGGTCGTCGCCGGTGGCACCCCCGAGGAGCTGAAGAACGGCCTCCGCGGCGACGCGATCGTCGTCGAGCTCGCCGGGGACGCCGATCCCCTCGCCGGCCTCGGCGCGCTGGAGCGGGTGGACGCGCTGCGCGAGGTGGGCGGCGACGGC
>JAEWJG010000345.1 GCA_023386675.1 Actinomycetes bacterium | reverse complement strand
CGAACGAAGCGCGCTACCAAGCTGCGCCACACCCCGAAGGCCTCATCCAGGATACACGAGCGCGGGAGTGCTCATGACCATGGGGAGGTCAGACGGCGGCGGTGAGCGTGACCAGTGTCGCCTCCGGGCGGCACGCGAAGCGCACCGGCGCGAAGATCGACGTGCCCAGGCCGGCCGACACATTGAGGTAGGCGGAACGGAACGCGTGACGCCACACGCTCAGCCCCCTCGCCTGCGCGCGCGGGATGTCGCAGTTGGTGACCAGCGCGCCGACGCCCGGTACGCACACCTGACCGCCGTGCGTGTGCCCGGCGAAGATCATCGACGCGCCGTAGGTGACGAACGCATCCAGCACCCGCCGGTACGGCGCGTGCACGACACCGATCGTCACGGCCTGCCGCTCCTCCCGCGGCCCCTCGTCGGGCCACGCGTTGTCGTCGGAGAACGGGTCGTTCTCGCGCAGCTCGTCCAGCGCGCCCGGGATGGACGCGACCCGGTCGAATCGGATGTGCGGGTCGTCGACGCCGAAGAACTCCAGGTGCGTCCCACGCACCTCCAGCCCCGCGGCACGGTTGTCGAGGTCCGTCCAGCCGAGGTCGGTGAAGAACGCGGTCAGCGCCGCCGTATCGAGGCGGGGTGCGGACGAGCCGTTCTTCTTCGACGGCCCGAGGAAGTACTTCAGCGGGTTCTTGAGCTGTGGACCGAAGTAGTCGTTCGAGCCGTGCACGAAGACGCCCGGGATGCCGCGGAAGCCCTCGTACGCCGCGCGCACGCCCTCGAGCCCGCGAGCGTGGCCGAGCACGTCGCCGGTCTCTACGATCAGGTCGGGCCGGAACCGTGCGAGCGAGCGCACCCACTCCTGCTTGTCCCGCTGCCAGGGCGCCATGTGGAGGTCGGAGAGATGGAGCACCCGGATCGGCTGGGCGCCGGCCGGAAGGACCGGAACACTCACTTCGCGCAGCGTGTACGCCTTGCGCTCGACCAGGGAACCGTACGCGAACGCGGCGGCGCCCGCGCCGGCCAGGAGGCCGAGCACGGACGCCGTCGAACGCAGAGCCCTGCTTCCCACTAGCCGTTGGAGCCCGGTGTCGGCGGGGCGGAAGCGGCGGCGACCGTCAGCGTCACCTGCGACCCCCGCTTGGCGGGCGCGTTGGCCGCCGGGTCCTGGGCCTGGACGATCGACGCCGGGTTGTTGCCGCCAGCGCTCTTCACGGTGAAGCCGGCCGCCGTGAGCGCCGCCGTCGCCTCGGAGAGCTTCTGCCCGACGACGTTCGGCACCGCGACCAGGGCGCCGTTGCTGGTGAAGAGGGTGATGGCGGTGCCCTTCGGCACCTGGGTGCCCGCCGCGGGGTCGGTCGCCCCCACGGTTCCCGCCGGCGCGACCGAGTCCTGCTGACCGCCGTCGGCCGAGTCGAGGCCGAGGCCCGTGAGGATCGACTTCGCCTCGTCGGGGGTCTTGCCGGTCAGGTCCGGCACCGCGACCTGGACGCCCTGCGTCAGCTTGCTCGGCGGCTGGGGGAAGTCGTCGCCGCCGTACTTGTCGACGGCCGCCCCCATCATGGTGCGCATGACGGCGACGCGGGCACTGGCCGGAGAGGTCCCGTGCGTCGGGTACACCTTGCGGAAGTCGACGTGACCCTGGACGTTGCCCACCCAGTACGCACCGGCGACCTTGGTCGTCGCCGCGACGAGCCAGAGCTGGTCGTTGTACTCGGTGGTACCGGTCTTGCCGAGCATGTCCTTGCCGGTGCGGTTCATGCCCGCGGCGGTGCCGCCCTGCAGCGGCCCCATCAGCGCCTTGGCCATGGTGTTCGCGACGGCCGGGTCCACGGACTGCGTGCATGCGGTCGCCGGCGGCTTCACGTCCGTGCCGTTCGCGTCGACGATCTTGTCGATCGCGATCGGGGTGCAGGTCATGCCGTTGTTGGCGATGCCGGCGAAGGCGGTCGCCATGGTCAGCGGCGCGATGTAGTTGGTCCCGAGGACGGCCGACGGGTTCGTGGAGAGGTCCTCGCCCTGGGCGGTGTGAACGCCGAATGCCTCAGCGTCCTTCTTGATCTCGCACAGGTCGACCTGGCTGGCCATGTTGATGAAGGCGGTGTTGATGGACAGCGTCGTGGCGCTCTGAGCGTTCCGGATCCCCGTCTCGCCGGGCGAGTCGTTCTGCGGCGTGTAGGTGCCGTTCCACCCCCCGGTGCAGGAGTCCTTGAAGGTCCTGTAGGTGCGGATGTTCGCGTTCACCGGCTCGCTGAGGGAGTGTCCCTGCTTGAGCCACTCGGCGAGCGTGAACACCTTGTAGGTCGATCCGACCTGGAAACCGCCGGAGCCGCCGTACTTCTGGTCGGTGGAGTAGTTGATCGAGGTGTACTGCGGGTCCTGGAGTACGTCCGGATCCTGGCTGTACTTCTTGTTCTGCGCCATGTACAGCACCCGGCCGGTGCCCGGCTGCACGCCGGTGAGCACCCCGCCGATGTCGGCGCGGTCGTACGTGGCCGGCACATACGACTGGATCGTCTGCTCCGCCACCTGCTGCAGCTGAAGGTCCAGCGTGGTGTAGATCTTGTAGCCGCCGCGGTTCAGGTTCGAGGCGCGGGTGTCCTCGTCGGCCCCGAAGGCGGGGTCGTTCAGGATGATCTTCTGCACGTAGTCGCAGAAGTACGCCGACCCTCCGGCGGTCTGGCAGCCGCGCTCGGAGCGGGTGATCACCGGCTGGATCGGCGTCTTCACCGCTTCGTCGTACTGCGCCTTGGTCAGCTTCTTGTACTGGTACATCTTCTGCAGGATGTAGTCGCGGCGCTCTTTGTTCTTCGCGTAGCCGTCGGCCGCGCCGTTCGTCTTCGACTCCGGGTCGTCGATCTTCAGGCTGGTCGGCTCGTTCACGATCGCGATCAGGCTGGCCGCCTGCGCCGGCGTCAGCGCCGCCGCGGTCGTGTTGTAGTAGTACTTCGCGGCCGCCTCGATGCCGTAGACCGAGCCGCCGAAGCCGGCGATGTTGAGGTACCCGACCAGGATCTGGTCCTTCGTGTACTTCTTCTCGATGCCGATGGCGTACTTCATCTCCTTGACCTTGCGGTCGGGGGAGACGCCGGTGGAGTCGGTGACGCACTCCTCGTACTTGGTCTTCTGCGCCTTGGTCTTGACCGGGAGCGCCTCACACTTCTGCAGCAGGACGTTCTTCACGTACTGCTGGGTGATCGAGGAGCCGCCCTGCACGCCGCCGCCGGCGACCGTCGACAGCACACCGCGGACGGTGCCCTGGATGTCGACGCCGCCGTGGCTGTAGAAGCGCGGGTCCTCACCCGCGATCGCCGCGTCCTTCGCGGCCTGCGAGATCGCGTTGAACGCCACGGGCAGGCGGTTCTGGGAGTAGAAGGTCGCGAGCGCGACGTCCTGGTCGCCGTTCTTCGCGTAGATGGTGGTCGGCTGAGCGAGCTGGTCGACGTTCAGGTACTCGGGCAGACCCTCGAATACCCCGATGCTGTTGTTCGCGGCCAGTCCCGTGACCGCGATCGCGGGCGTGACGGCGGCGGTGACCAGAAGACCGGCCACGACGCTCATGCCGATGAAGGCACCGGCGGCACCGAGCACACCCCTAGCCTGTGGTTTTTGCGCAGACATAGGATCAGAGTAGGCGATGAACCTGCGAAATCCCCCGAACCGAGGAGCACGATGCCGCGCTGGGAGTACCTGACCACCCCGCTGATGATCCACAACACCGCAGCGATCCTGAACAACTGGGGATCGGAGGGATGGGAGCTCGTCCAGGTCGTGACCGGCCCAGAGGGCGGCCTCGTCGCGTACCTCATGCGCCCGCTGCCCGGCGAGGAGCAGGACTGATGGCCGACGTCGAAACCCGCCTCGCCCAGCTCGGGATCACCCTGCCCGAGGTCGTCCCGCCGGTCGCCGCCTACACGCCCGCCGTGCTCGACGGCCACCACGTCTACACCTCCGGCCAGCTGCCGATGGTCTCCGGTGCCCTCCCCGCGACGGGCAAGGTCGGCGAGGGCCACGGTCTCGTGCCAGCCTCCGACGCTAAGGAGTACGCCCGCATCTGCGCGCTCAACGCCCTGGCCGCGGCCAAGAGCGTCCTCGGGTCGCTGGATCGCGTCCGCCGCGTCGTGAAGGTGGTCGGCTTCGTGGCCTCCGACCCCGCGTTCACCGGCCAGCCCGGCGTGATCAACGGAGCCTCCGAGGTGCTCGGCGAGATCTTCAGCGACGCAGGCGTCCACGCCCGCTCGGCCGTCGGTGTCGCTGTGCTCCCGCTGGACTCGCCCGTCGAGGTGGAGCTCATCCTCGCCGTCGACTGAATTGAGGACAGTCCGAGCATCCGGCCGCTCGTATTCGGGCAGGGTGAAGGGATGAACCGCTTCGTCCTACGCGTCGCTGCACCCGCCGCGCTCGCCGCCCTTCTCACCACCGGCTGCCTCGGATGCTCTCAGCAGCCGACCACCGCTGCCCCGTCGGTATCGTCGACCCCGAACCCCACGTCGGCTGCACAAGCCGATTTCGATGCGACGATCTCGGCGTTGGAAGTGTCCTACGACGCCCGAGTGGGAGTGAGTCTCCTCGATACGTCCGACGACAGCGTCCTGGATCATCGTGCGGGGGAGCGCTTCGGCTTCGCATCGTCCGTCAAAGCGCTCATCGCCGCGGCCATGCTGAACACGCTGACCGAAGGGGAGCGCGAGCAGCGGGTGACGTGGTCCCAGGCGGATCTGGACCGCGCCGGCTACACGCCGGTGACGAGCGTGCATGTGAACGAGGGCATGACGTACGACGCCCTCGCTGAGGCGGCCGTGCGCACCAGCGACAACGCCGCCACCAACCTCGTGCTGGCTCGGCTCGGCGGCCCAGAGGCGGTGACAGCGGCGTTCCGTGCATTCGGTGACTCGACGACGGTGCTGGCTCGCGAGGAGCCCAGGCTCAACGAGTGGGAGGTGGGATCGACAGCGAACACCTCCACACCGAGAGCGATGACGGAGGCGCTGCGCTCGGTCCTCGTGGGCGACGCTCTCTCACCGAAGAGCCGCGCCACGCTCCTGGGGTGGATGTCGGACAATCCGACAGGCGACGCCCTCATCCGCGCGGGCGCGCCCGCGGGCTGGTCCGTAGCGGACAAGTCGGGAGGTGCCGGGGGTATGCGCAACGACATCGCGATCGTGACGCCACCGGGTGGGGCGCCGATCATCCTGTCCGTCCTGACACAGCGCAACGATCCCGACGCGAAGTGGGACGACGAGCTGGTCGCCAAGGCCGCCCAGGCGGCGCTCTCGGCCGTCTCCTCCACCCGAGGATGACCGAAGGGGCGGCGCCGACCGGCACCGCCCCTTCGCCGTCCCAGGCGTCAGGAGAGCTTGGCCTGGATCGAGCTCATCACCGCCGTGTCCGCGAGCGTCGTGGTGTCGCCGACCTCGCGTCCCTCGGCCACATCCCGGAGCAGGCGCCGCATGATCTTGCCGGAGCGCGTCTTCGGCAGCTCGGTCACGATGAAGATGTCCCGCGGGCGGGCGATCGCCCCGATCTGCTGGGCGACGTGCTTCCGGAGCTCGGCCGCGACATCCAGAGCGTCCGCCTTCTCGAGCTGGTTCTGCTTGATGATGACGAACGCGACGACGGCCTGCCCGGTCGTCTCGTCGTTCGCGCCGACGACCGCGGCCTCCGCCGTGAAGGGATGCGCCACCAGCGCCGACTCGATCTCGGCCGTCGAGAGGCGGTGGCCGGAGACGTTCATCACGTCGTCCACTCGGCCCATCAGCCAGATGTCGCCGTCGCTGTCGTAGCGGGCGCCGTCGCCGGCGAAGTACTTGTCGCCGAACTTCTCCCAGTAGGTCTCCTTGAACCGCTCCGGGTCGCCCCAGATGCCGCGCAGCATGCTCGGCCAGGGCTCGGTGACGACCAGCAGGCCGCCCTGGTCCTTGCCCACCGGCGTGCCCGCCTCGTCCAGGATGTCGACCGAGATCCCGGGCAGCGGCACCTGCGCGCTTCCCGGCTTCAGGGTGGTGACGCCCGGGAGGGCGGAGATCATGATGGCGCCGGTCTCGGTCTGCCACCAGGTGTCGACGACCGGGGTCGCGTCCCCGCCGATGACCTCGCGGTACCACATCCACGCCTCCGGGTTGATCGGCTCACCGACCGAGCCGAGCACGCGGAGGCTCGACAGGTCGAACTGCTGCGGGTGCTGGCGTCCGATCTTCATGAACGAGCGGATGGCCGTTGGTGCGGTGTAGAAGATCGAGACCTTGTACTTCTCGATGATCTCCCACCAGCGTCCAGGGTGCGGGGTCTCCGGCGTGCCCTCGTACAGCACCTGGGTGGCGCCGTTCGCGAGCGGGCCGTAGACGACGTAGGTGTGACCGGTGATCCAGCCGACGTCGGCGCTGCACCAGTAGACGTCCGACTCGGGGTGCAGGTCGAAGACGTTCTTGTGGGTGAACGCCGCTTGCGTGAGGTAGCCCCCGGAGGTGTGGAGGATGCCCTTCGGCTTCCCCGTCGTGCCGGACGTGTAGAGGATGAACAGCGGCTGCTCGGCGGGGAACGACTTCGCGGTGTGGTCCGCATCCACCAGCGCGATCTCGTCGTGCCACCACAGGTCGCGGCCCTCGGTCCACGCCACCTCGTTCTCGCCGCGCTTCACGACGAGCACGTGCTCGACCGTCGAAGCCTCGCCGGTGAGCGCGGCGTCCACAGCGTCCTTGAGCGGGAAGACGCGTCCCTTTCGCCAGCCCCCGTCGGCCGTGATGACGAGCTTCGCCTCGGCGTCGTCGATGCGCGAACGCAGGCTCTCGGCGCTGAAGCCGCCGAAGACGACCGAGTGGACAGCGCCGATGCGCGCCACGGCCAGCATCGCGATGACGGCCTCCGGGATCATCGGCAGGTAGATCGCCACGCGGTCGCCGGCGCGGATCCCGAGGCTCGTGAGCAGGTTGGCCGCTTTCTTGACCTCTGCCGTGAGCTCCGCGTA
>JAEWJG010000338.1 GCA_023386675.1 Actinomycetes bacterium | reverse complement strand
ACCACCGTGGGATGCGGCGTGCTGCGGTCGAAGTCGGCGGCCTTGCCGAGCTGGGTGCCGTTGCCGTCACCCACGAACGAGACGCCGGGCCAGCCCTGCAGCGAGCACTGGGTGGACCCGTTGTTGGTCAGGACGAGGGTGACCTCGACGCTTCCCGCAGCACCGCCGCCGCCCTTGCCGATGGTGCCGGTGAGCTTCGTGGTGTCGCACTGACCGTCGATCGGCGTGGCTGTCGCGGTCCCCGTCCCGGTCGGCCGCGGCGTCGACGTCGGCGACGTGGAGGCAGAGGCGGACGCCGAGTCCGTGGTCGGTGCGGAGTTCGGAGTCGCGCATCCCGCGACGGCGAGGGCGACGGCGAGGGCGACGCCGGCGGTGCCGGCGAGGCGGAAGGTCCAGTTCCCGGTCATGTCCTCATCCCACCATGAGAAGGACGGCGAGCACCTCGGACCCGCCGGAACGCGCACGCAACTCATGCCCGCACTCCCCGCCTCCGGGGCCGGCTGGCAGGATGGGGCCATGACGGCGCTCGGCTCCTGGCTCTCACGATGGTGGACGATCGGGGTGCCGGTCATCGGCGTCGTGGTCCTGGTGGCGTTCTGGACGGTGGAGCTGAACTCGGTCGCGGTCGCCGTGATCGCGGTAGTGCTGGCCGGCACGGTGCTCGCCGCCGTGCAGCACGCGGAGGTCGTGGCGCACCGCGTCGGCGAGCCGTTCGGGTCGCTCGTGCTGGCAATCGCGGTGACCATCATCGAGGTCGCGCTGATCGTCACGCTCATGACGACCGGCAAGGATTCGCCTGAGCTCGCGCGCGACACCGTGTTCTCGGCGGTGATGATCACGATGAACGGCATCGTCGGCCTCTCGCTGCTGCTCGGCGCCTCCCGACGGGAGTCGACCGCGTTCAACGCCCAGGGCAGCGGGGCGGCGCTCGCGACGGTGACGGCGCTGGCGACGCTGACCCTCGTGCTGCCGACCTTCACCTCGGCTCCTGGTCCGGTGTTCTCGGGGCCGCAGCTGGCCTTCGCCGCGATCGCATCGCTCGCGCTGTACGTGATGTTCGTCTTCACGCAGACCATCGCCCACCGCGACTTCTTCCTGCCGGTCACCCGCAGGGGGAAGGTGCTGACGGAGGACGACCACGCCGACGCCCCCACGAACCGGACCGCCTGGATCAGCCTCGGGCTGCTCCTGCTGTCCCTGGTGGCGGTGGTCGGGCTCGCGAAGCTGGAGTCGACCCCGATCGAGCGCGCGGTGGCCGCGGTCGGGCTCCCGCCGTCGTTCGTCGGCGTCATCATCGCGCTGCTGGTGCTGCTGCCGGAGGGCATCGCCGCGGCGAAGTCGGCGAGCCGCAACCGGACGCAGACCAGCCTCAACCTGGCGCTCGGCTCGGCGATGGCCAGCATCGGGCTCACCATCCCGGCGATCGCTGTGGCCTCGATCTGGCTGCCGGGCGAGCTGCATCTCGGGCTGGGCGCGAGTCAGATCGTGCTGCTGGTCCTGACGGTGCTGATCAGCATCCTCACCATCGTTCAGGGGCGGGCGGTGCGGCTGCAGGGCGGCATCCACCTGGTGCTGTTCGCGGCGTTCATCTTCCTGTCGATCGCGCCGTAGTGGCCGCGCGGGTCAGGACACGGCGGCGTCGAAGAGCTGCGCCGCCGCCTGCAGCGCCGCTTCCGGGGTTCCGCCGCGCATGGCCGCGCTGGCGGACGCGCCGTCGAACAGCAGCGTGAGCTGCACTCCGAGCAGGTGGGGGTCGCGCGCGCCCGCGGCGGCGGCCTGCCGCTCGAAGTAGGCGGTCAGCTCCTCCTTGTAGTGCCGGGCGACCACGGCGGCGGGATGCTCACGGTCGCGGAGCTCGGTGGCCACGTTGACGAACGGGCAGCCGTAGAAGTCGCTCACCAGCGCCGCCTCGTGCAGCGCCTCGAACACATGGAGGGTGCGCTCGCGCGGGGTCCCCTCGCCGTCGGGAGCGAAGTAACCGGCGACGACCTGGGGGCCGTACTCGTCCAGCATCGCGGCGACGATCGCATCCTTGCCGTCGAAGTGCTGGTAGATCGACCGCTTGGACACCTCGGCCTCCTGCGCGAGCCGGTCGACGCCGACCGCGTTGACACCCTCGCGCACGAACAGCCGGGCGGCGGCGGACAGGACGCGGTCGCGGGGCTTCGGCTTGGCGGAGGCGGTCGTGGTCACGAGAAGAATTCTACGGCCGCGGTTGCGAAAAGTAAACCGATCTGTGTACATTATCGTCACCTCAATACACCGATCGGTGTACTTCTCCCGGAAGGACTCCCCCTATGACCGACATCACCGGACGCGTCGCCCTCGTCACCGGCGCCAACCGCGGCCTGGGCGCCGCATTCGTCGCTGCGCTCCTCGAGCGCGGTGCCACCAAGGTCTACGCCGCGGCACGTCGCCCGGAGAGCGTCGGCACCGACGACCCGCGCGTCGTCCCGCTGCCCCTCGACGTGACCGACCCCGAGAGCATCCGCCGTGCCGCGGAGGTCGCCGGCGACGCGACCGTGCTCGTCAACAACGCGGGTATCGCCTCCAACCAGTCGCTCGTGACCGGCGACCTCGACGAGATCCGCCGTGAGCTCGACACCAACTACTGGGGTCCGGTGCTCGTCACCCGCGCCTTCGCCCCCGTCATCGAGGCGAACGGCGGCGGTGCGATCGTGAACATGCACTCGGCACTCAGCTGGTACGCGACCGGGTCGTACAGCGCGACCAAGGCCGCGCTCTGGTCCGCGAGCAACTCGGCGCGCGTCGAGCTCGCGCCGGCGGGCATCCAGGTGGTCGGCGTCCACGTCGGCTATGTCGACACCGAGATGGCCGCGGATGCGCCGGGCGTCAAGGTGCCGCCGCGCCAGGTCGTGGAGGAGGCGCTGGATGCGGTCGCCGCGGGCGAGGCGGAGGCGATCGTCGGCGACGTCGCCCGGGGCGTGAAGGCGCGCCTGCACGAGGACGTCCGCGTGCTCTACCCCCAGCTGGCCAGGTAGGCCTCGCCGCCGAAACCCTCCGGACGGATGCCCCAGCTCAGCGTCCAGGTCTCCCCCGGCTCCAGCCAGCGGAGCCCGCGACCCGAGTTGAGGGCGTTCGCCGGGGCGGTCATCGGCTCGATCGCGAGCGCGACGCCGCCGGGCTTCGGTGCGAACGAGCGGTGCGTGAACACCTGCACGTAACGGAACGCCTCGTCCCCCCAGAGCACCACGCGGCGACCGTCGTCGGCCGAGAGCGAATGCTCCACCGGGCCCTCGGGCAGGTCGGCGTACCCGGTGTCGAGGTCGAGGTCGCTGACGCGGCGCCCAGCCGACAGGTCGTACGGCGTCCCCTCGACCGGGGCCTCCCCGGTCACGTTGCTGCGGTCATCGGTCTCGAAGCGCGTGCGCGCGGCGACGCGCACGGTCAGCTCCTCCGGCGGGACGTCGGCGACGCGGAGGTAGGGATGCGCGCCCACCGCCACCGGCGCGACGGTCTCGCCGACGTTCGCGATGGAGTGGGTGACCGTCATCCCCTCGGTGTGCAGCTCGTGCGTCACGGCCGTCTCCAGCGCGAACGGATAACCCGGTTCCGGGTAGATCGCGGCGGCCTGCGTGACCGTGGAGTCGCTGCGGTCGACCAGTTCGTAGGGTCGGCGCCGCAGCAGTCCATGGCTGGCGTTGCCCTTGGCCGGCTCGGTGAGGTCGAGTTGCAGCGTCCTGCCCTCGTAGTCCCAGCGTCCGTCCTTGACGCGGTTCGGCCACGGCACCAGCACGATCCCGCAGGCGGACGGGGTCTGCTCGTCTGCCGCGTACGGCTCGGTCAGGTCGGATTCTGCGAAGCGAAGCGACCGGATCCCGGCGCCCACCTGGACGATCGTGGCGCTCAGGTCGCCGAAGTCGAGCTCGTACTGTTCACCGGTCGCGGGTCGCATGGCTCCAGGGTAGGCCTCAAGCCACGACGACCGGCAGCCCCGCATCCCGGAGCGCCTGGACGTCGGCGGCGGCGGCCGAGGCGCCGGTGATCAGCTCGGCGACGTCGGTCACGCCGGCGATGCGGCCGAGGTGGGTGCGTCCGAGCTTGCTCCCGTCGGCCACGACCACGGCCCGCTCGGCGGAGCCGACCATCACCCGCTTGAGGTCGGCCTCGGGCAGGTTGACGTTGGTGATCCCGCCGGTGGGGTGGACCCCCGTGCAGCCGATGAACGCCACGTCGGTGTGCACTCGCTCCAGCAGCACGGCCGCGAGCGGCTCGACCAGCGAGTGCTGCAGCGGGCGCAGTGTTCCGCCGGTCACGACGACCTCGAAGCGCGGGATGGCGCGCTCCAGTTCGAGCGCGATGGTGAGGCCGTTGGTGATGACGGTCACTCCGTCGAGGTCGTCGCGCTCGACGAGAGCGCGCGCGATCGCGGCGGTCGTCGTCCCGACGTCGAGCAGCACACTGCTGCCGGGGACGACCATCGCGGCGGCGGCCTCCCCGATACGGCGCTTCTCGTCGGCGGACGACTCCAGCGCCTCCTCGAAGCTCGCCTCACGGACGCCGGCCGCGCGGAGGACCGCCCCGCCGTGGACCCGCCGGATGCTCTGCTCGCGGTCGAGCGCATCCAGGTCGCTGCGCACGGTGACGTCGGAGACCTGGAACGCGTCGCTGAGGTCGGAGACGCGGGCGAAGCCGGCCCGGCCGATCAGCTCGAGCATCCGTTCGCGGCGCAGCGCGGCGGGAAGCGGTTCGCTCATGCGTCCATGCTGGAACGCTTGCGAATTCTTGTCAATACGAAAGCTGCCGCGTATTCTTGCTTTCGGAATCGAAAGGATGGCATGGCCGCGATCACGAAGCGCCCCACCCGTCTCTCCGACGGTCGGGAGCTCATCTACTACGACGACGCCGACACGACGCTGGCGCCGGAGCGCAAGCCCGATCTGCGCGAGCCCGCGCCGCGTCCCGCGACGGCGACCATGCGGCAGGACCCGCTCACGGGCGAGTGGGTGTCCATCGCCGCCGCTCGTCAGAACCGCGTCATGCTGCCGCCGGCCGAGCTCGACCCGCTGGCTCCGGCGAGCCCGACGAACCCGTCCGAGATCCCGGACCTCTACGACGTCGCCGTGTTCGAGAACAAGTCGCCGTCCTTCGGCCCGCTGCTGGAGGACGGGAACGCGCCGCAGGGCCTCGACGACCTGGCCGAGATCGGACTGGGCCGCACCCGCACGTCCGTCGGCCGGTGCGAGGTCGTCTGCTTCAGCCCGGCCACGACCGGTGCGTTCGGCAGCCTGACGCCGTCCCGTGCGCGGACGGTCATCGAGGCGTGGGCGGATCGCACGGCCGCGCTGTCGGCGCTGCCCGGCGTGCGGCAGGTGTTCCCGTTCGAGAACCGCGGCGAGGCCATCGGCGTCACCCTGCACCACCCGCACGGACAGATCTACTCGTACCCGTATGTCACCCCGCGGACGGCGGCGCTCATCCGGTCGCTGGACGACTACGGCCCCACGCTGTTCGCCGACATCCTCGAGCGCGAGCGCGCCTCCGAGCGCGTGGTGCTCGCGGGCGAGCACTGGACGGCGTTCGTGCCGTTCGCGGCGCGCTGGCCGATCGAGATCCACATGCTGCCGCACCGCCACGTCGCCGACCTGGCGGAGACGAACGCCGCCGAGCGCGACGAGCTCGCGACACTGTACCTGCGCGTCCTGCGCGGGGTCGACGCCCTCTACGACTCCCCCACCCCGTACATCGCCGCCTGGCACCAGGCGCCCGTGGATGCGCGGCGCGACGAGATCCGGCTCATGCTGCAGCTGACGTCGCCGCGACGCGGGGCGGATAAGCTGAAGTTCCTGGCCGGCTCCGAGGCGGCGATGGGCGCCTGGATCGGCGACGTCCCGCCGGAACAGGCGGCCGCCGCCGTACGCGAGGCCATCGCGCGTGCGGACGCGGCGAACCCCGTCGGCCCGCTGCCGGTCGAGGTCACCGAGCTGGTGACCGCCCCCGTCGCCGGCACCGACTCCCACTCCGACCGAGAGGCTGACCGATGACCGACCTGCGCACCGGCGTCCGCGACGACTTCGCCCAGGTGTTCGGGCGTGAACCCGACGGCGTCTGGTCGGCCCCGGGCCGCGTCAACCTGATCGGCGAGCACACCGACTACAACCTCGGCTTCGTCCTGCCGTTCGCGATCAACCGCCGCACCGTCGCGGCCGTAGGCGCCCGCGACGACCGCGTCCTCCGGGTCGGCAGCACCTTCGCCGATGAGCTGGTGGAGGTGTCCCTCGACGACCTCGCGCCCGAGTCGCTCAGCGGCTGGGCCGCATACCCGCTCGGCGTCGCCTGGGCCCTCGGCGAGTTCGGGGCCGACCTGAAGGCGGTTCCCGGCGTCGACATCCTGATCGACTCCAATGTGCCCGTCGGCGCCGGGCTGTCGTCGTCCGCTGCGATCGAGAGCGCCGTGGCCGTCGCGCTGGACGAGATCTGGCGGCTCGGGCTCGACCGCCGCACCCTCGCGCGCGTCGGTCAGCGCGCCGAGAACGTCGCCGTGGGAGCGCCGACCGGCATCATGGATCAGTCGGCCTCCCTGCTCGGCGAGCGCGATGCCGCCGTCTTCCTCGACTGCCGCTCGCTCGAATCGCAGGTCGTGCCGCTCGGGCTGGAGGACGCGGGCCTCGAGATCCTCATCATCGACACCGGCGTGGCGCACGCTCACGCGACGGGCGGATACGCCGACCGCCGCCGCTCCTGCGAGGAGGGCGCGCGCATCCTGGGCGTGGACTCCCTGCGGGACGTGTCGGTCGCCGACCTCGACCGTGCCCGCGAGCTGCTCGACGACGTGACGTTCCGTCGCGTCCGCCACGTCGTGACCGAGGACCAGCGGGTGCTCGACACCGTGCGGACCCTGCGTGAGGAGGGGGCCGGAGCGATCGGCCCGCTGCTCGACGCATCCCACGTGTCCATGCGTGACGACTTCGAGATCTCGGTGCCGGAGCTCGACCTCGCCGTCGAGACCGCGCAGGCGAACGGTGCCATCGGCGCACGGATGACTGGGGGCGGCTTCGGTGGCTCGGCGATCGCGCTCGTGCCGTCCGACGGGGTCAGCCGCGTGCTGGTCGCGCTCGACGGGGCGTTCGCGGAGCACGGCTTCGGCCAGCCGGACCTGTTCACCGTGCGGGCGTCCGAGGGCGCCCGCCGCGAGGACTGACGGCCGGCGGTCGTCGTTCACCTGCGCTTTACCCGGCGCGAGTTGGATGGGACGGGTGACGGAACAGCGTTCGACCGAGCCGCAGGTGACCTGGCTCGACGCGGACACGGTGCAGGTGCGGCAGCCGAAGGCGTCGCACTGGGAGGCGCCGTTCCTCTACCTGCTGTACGGGAGGGAGCGGGCGCTCCTGATCGACACCGGCGCGACCTCCGACGAGCGCGAGTTCCCGCTGCGCTCGACCGTGGAGCGGCTCACCGCCGATTGGCTCCGGCGCAACCCCGCGGTCTTCACCCGTCCGTATCCGCTCGTCGTGGCGCACTCGCACGCTCACGGTGACCACATCGCCGGGGATGCGCTGCTGCGCGACCGTCCGGGCACGACGATCGTCGGCACCAGTCCGGCCGAGGTGATCGGCTTCTTCGGGTTCCGGTCGTGGCCGGACGAGACGGTGCAGTTCGACCTGGGGCGACGGATCGTCGACGTCATCGGCGGCCCGGGCCACGAGCCCTCGGCTGTGGTGTTCTTCGACCGCCGCACCGGCATCCTGTTCACCGGGGACACCGTCCTGCCGGCGCGGCTGTACGTGCGCGACCCTGGTCAGTTC
>JAEWJG010000327.1 GCA_023386675.1 Actinomycetes bacterium | reverse complement strand
CGACGCCGCGCTCGACTGGTTCTCCACCCTGCCGACGGTCGACGAGGACCGCATCTTCGTCTACGGCACCGGACGCGCGTCCTCGCTCGCGCTGTGGTTCGCGTCCCATGAGCCCGGTCGCATCCACGGCGTCTTCGCCGCGAGCGGGGCGACCGCGCTGCAGTGCACCTCGGCGGCCGGGAGCCCGCTGCTCATCGAGCACGGGCTGCCGCTGCCGTGCGCCAACCCCGAGCGGACGATCGCCGGAACCGACATCCTCCCGCTGCAGCGCATCCCCGGCTCGGTCGTTCTCGCCTGCGGCCTGGCCGACCGGCTGCTGCCGACCGCGTGCGACTGGCAGCGGGCGGGCGAGCAGGCGCGCGGCCAGCACGACGGCGACGCGTTCCTCTACCTCCCCGGCGCCGGGCACGACATCACGACGCCTCCCGTGCTGCCCATCGGGCTGAGCGATCTGCCGCCGGCGACGGCACAGGCGACGGAGGACGCGCGGACGTCGTTCTGGGCGCTTGTGCTCGCCAAGCTCGCCGGGGCGGCGCGGCCGTGATGCGCGCGGGTCGCACCGGGCGTGTCGCCGCGGTGCTCGCGACGCTGGGAGTCACGCTCGCGGCGCTCACGGGATGCGGCCAGACGGCCGGCGTCGCAGGTCCGCGCTTCGAGGTCAACGAGGAGCCGAGCGGGGTGTGGCAGCCGATCCACGTCCGTGTCGTGTCCTTGCCTCCCGGCGGTCGGGTGACGGTGCTGGCGCGGGCGCAGGCGGGCGCGCAGTGGACCTCGCAGGCGGTCTACGCCGTGCCGTCGTCCGGTGTCGTGGACCTCGATCGCGACGAACCGGTGGAGGCGCCCTTCGCCGGACCGGACGGGATGGGGCTGTTCTGGTCGCTGGGCACTGCCTCCGGAGCCTCCGCGACCTCGCCGGAGCAGTGGGGCGCGGAGAGCATGGCGGTCGAACTGGAGGCCATCGTGGACGGCCGCAGGGTCGCCGATCGCCGCATCCACCGGGTGGGCCTGCTGGCGGCGACGCCCGGGCGCGCGGTGTTCGACGACGGGATCACGGGCGACTACTTCGAGCCGCCGAACCGGACGCAGGCGTCCCGGCCCGCCGTGCTGGTGCTGGACGGCACCGACCCGGGGGCGCCGAGCGGGGTGCTGGCGGCGTCGACCATCGCGGCGATGGGGTACCCGGCGCTCGCGTTCTCGACCTACGGGTCGGCCGGCGAGGTCAACGTGGTCCGCACGCTGCCCGCCGAACACATGGTCGCGGCGCTGTCGTGGCTGCGGTCGCAGTCCGGAGTGGACCCGCGGCGCGTCTTCGTGTTCGGCACGTCGCGGGGGGCGCAGCTCGCCCTGTGGACGGCGGTCGCGCATCCCGAGCTCGTGTACGGCGCGATCGCCCCCGGTGGGACCACGGGTCTGGTCTGCCCGTCCCCGGTGCCGGGACCGGCGGTGACCGTCGGGGGAGCGTGGGTGCCGTGCCTGAGCGGGACGCACGAGGTCACACGCGCGGCCGTGCTGGAGCTGGACCGCATCCCCGGACCGGTCGTCCTGGGATGCGCAGGGCAGGACGAGCAGCTCGACAACGCATGCACATGGATGGACGTCGCCGCCCAGGTGCGCCCGGCGCGCGGCGGCGACGCATACGTCCGCGCGCCCGGCGCCACCCACCTGTTCTACGTGCCGCCCTACACCCCGCTGTACCTGCCGCCGCCTCCCGCCGCGCAGGCGACAGAGGACGCCCGCGTGGCCCTGTGGTCGGCGATCGAGCGGGCGCTGAACGTCCGCGGGCAGTGAGGGCACGGTTCCCACCGGAATGTCGGCGGCGGTGAGTACCATGTTCAAGTGGTAACCGCCCTGTATCGCCGCTATCGGCCCGACACCTTCGCCGAGATGATCGGCCAGTCCCAGGTGACCGATCCGCTGATGACGGCGCTGCGCACGAACCGGGTCAACCACGCCTACCTCTTCTCCGGTCCCCGCGGCTGCGGAAAGACGACGTCGGCCCGCATCCTGGCCCGCTGCCTGAACTGCGCCGAGGGCCCGACCGACACCCCGTGCGGCACGTGCGCGAGCTGCATCGAGCTGAGCCGCGACGGCGGCGGCTCGCTCGACGTGGTCGAGATCGACGCGGCGAGCCACAACGGCGTCGACGACGCCCGCGACATCCGCGAGCGCGCCATCTTCGCGCCGGCGCGCGACCGCTACAAGATCTTCATCCTCGACGAGGCGCACATGGTGACGCCGCAGGGCTTCAACGCGCTGCTCAAGATCGTCGAGGAGCCGCCGGAGCACGTGAAGTTCATCTTCGCGACGACCGAGCCCGAGAAAGTGATCGGGACCATCCGCTCCCGCACCCACCACTATCCGTTCCGGCTGGTGCCGCCGGCTCAGATGCTCGAGTACGTGCAGAGCCTGTGCGACAGCGAGGGCATGACGGTCGCGCCCGGGGTGCTGCCGCTGGTCGTCCGGGCCGGTGGAGGCTCGCCGCGCGACACCCTGTCTCTGCTCGACCAGCTGATGGCCGGCTCGGAGGGCAGCGCGATCGAGTACGAGCGCGCGGTCGCCCTGCTCGGCTACACGCACGCGGCGCTGCTCGACGATGTGATCGACGCGATCGCGGCACGGGATGCGGCGGGCGCGTTCGCCGCGGTCGACCGCGTCGTGCAGACCGGCCAGGACCCGCGGCGCTTCGTCGAAGACCTGCTGGAGCGCCTGCGTGACCTCATCGTCGTCGCGGCCACCAGCGTCGAGGGCGCGGCCGCGGTGCTCCGCGGCGTTCCGCAGGACGAGCTCGATCGGATGGGCGTGCAGGCGATGAAGTTCGGCGCCGCCGAGCTGAGCCGGTCGGCCGACATCGTGAACGCCGCCCTCACCGAGATGACCGGCGCGACGTCGCCGCGCCTCCACCTGGAGCTGATGATCGCGCGCGTGCTCGTGCCGTCGAGCGACGAGAGCGAGCGCGGGGCGCTGGCGCGCGTCGAGCGGCTCGAGCGGCGGGTCGGGGTCAGCGACGCGGTGTCGGGGGAGGGCGCGGGGCGGAC
>JAEWJG010000274.1 GCA_023386675.1 Actinomycetes bacterium | reverse complement strand
ACCGTCGCCTCGGCCGGCCTCGGCTCGAGCGGCTCCCGTCTCGCCTGCGTGATCATCGACACAGAGGACTGAACCATGAGCATGACCAGCATCGCCACCGCCTCCGGGCTCTCCCTCGGCCAGGCGCAGGCCGCCGCCGACGCTCTCTCCCGCGTGCTGCCGACCGGCGCGCCGCTCACCCCGCTCATCGCGCAGGGGGCGGACGTGCCCGTGGGTGTGCAGGCGGTCGTCGCGACCTTCGTCGGGGCCGTCTCGGCGGACCTCGCCGTGGTGCTGGTCGAGGCGCCGCACCTCGTCGACGAGGGAGCCGACGGCTCGCCGGTCGTGGCGCTGCAGGATGTGCTGCAGCCTGCCCTCGAGGCGGCCAGCGACACGCTCGGCGCCGGTGTGCTGGACGACGCGCGCGTCCAGGATGCCGCGGCACTGTTCGCAGACCCGGCGACCACGGTCTTCGCGCTCTCCGGCCCGGCCGGTGTCGCGGGCTGGTTCGCCGTCCGCGGTCGCGCCGCCGTCGCGGAGCGCTCCGGCGGCGCACTGGGCGGCAAGCTGGCGCGCATCAGCAACGTCGAGATGGCGCTCACGGTCGAGATCGGCCGGACCCGCATGGCGGTCCGCGACGTGCTCGCGATGGAGCCGGGCGCGGTCATCGAGCTGGACCGCTCCGCCGGGTCGCCCGCGGATGTGCTCCTCAACGGCCGCCTCATCGCACACGGCGAGATCGTGGTCGTCGACCAGGACTACGCGGTGCGCATCACGAAGATCCTGGACACCGCCGAGGACCTGGACTGATCGCTCCCGGCTACGGCCGGACGATGCGACCGAGCGTGCGCGTGTAGTCCTCCTTGATGATGTCGAGGTGCGCCCAGGTCTCGAGCGAGCCGACCTCTGGCAGCCCGCGCAGCTCCTCGATCACGGCCAGGACGCCCGCGGTCGCCGTGCCGACGATCGTCGCGATCACGTCGTAGGCGCCGTGCGCGGCGGCGGCGAGGTCGACCGCCGTCTTGTCGACGAGGTAGCGATGCACCGGTTCGGGGGCGCCGCGCAGCGAGATGCCGACGCCGACGGCCACGCGGTTGCGGGAGAGTCCGCCCGCGTCGATGGCCGCGATGCGGATGACGCCGGCGTCGAGCAGGCGGCGGACGCGGGCCCGGGTGGAGGACGGCGAGAGCCGCACCGCGTCGGCGAGAGCGCGGTAGCTGGCGCGGCCGTCGTCCTGCAGGATGGCGATCAGGTCGTGGTCGAGCCGGTCGAGCCGGACGTCGGTGACGGAGGCCGCGGTGATGAACTCCTTCAGCAGCGCGTCGTACGTGGTCACCCGCACCCGGCGCACCCCGGCGATCTCCCGGATGGCGGTCAGCGTGGCCGAGAGCTCGTCCGCATCCCCGTGGCGTGATTCGAAGACGAGCGACGACGCTCCCGCCACGAGTGAGACGAACACCGTGTCCGGCAGCTCGGCGATGCGCTGCGCGACCGGACGCGCAGGCCCGTCGACCTCGACCAGCCCGTGGATGAGGACGTTGAGCCCCGCGAATCCGGGGTCGAGCGCGGCCACGACGCGCAACCCGTCGCGGCCGACGAGCGTGCTCAGCCGCCGCGAGACGACGTCGCGCGACGCGCCGACCGCGCGCGCCAGCTCGTGGATGCTCGCCCGGCCGTCGGCCTGCAGCGCGCGCACCAGGCTGGTGTCGAGCGCGTCGTCGCGCTCGGGGGTGCTTCGGTCGTGGCGGATGGGCACATCGGCAGAATACCCGGAAACGCGGATGTCGGGCCGCAGATCGTCGGCGGGAAACTCGGGCTGACGACGATCCGCGCTGTTTCCGCGGGCTTTCGGCAACGGAACGGCGGCACCACCCCACTTCCGACGCCGAAGTGCGCTTGCGCCGTGCGCCCGAGGGCGTGAGACTGCACCTCGAACTTCACGACAATACGAGCAAAGGAGCTGTGTGTGTCTGTTTCAGCGACGCAACCCGTGGGGCACGCCCGCGCGTTGAGGGCCGGTCTCGCCGCCGTGGTCGGCACGACCATCGAGTGGTACGACTTCTACGTCTACGCGACGGCCGCGGCCATCGTCTTCCCCCAGGTGTTCTTCCCCGAGGTCGACCACGCGCTCGGCACGATCGCATCGTTCGGCACCTACGCCGTCGCCTACTTCATGCGACCGCTGGGCGGCATCATCTTCGGCCACATCGGCGACAAGCTGGGCCGCAAGCGCGCACTGACCCTCACCCTCTTCATCATGGGCATCGCGACGGTGCTGGTCGGCTGCCTGCCCGGCTACGCCGCCATCGGCATCGCCGCGCCCATCCTGCTCATCCTCCTCCGCATCGCCCAGGGCCTCGCCGTCGGCGGCGAGTGGGGCGGCGCGAGCCTGATGTCGGTCGAGAGCGCGCCGGCGAAGTACAAGACCTTCTACGGCGGCTTCACGCAGCTGGGCAACCCGCTCGGCGCACTGCTGGCGTCTGGCGCGTTCTGGATCCTGGCGTCCATGGGCGACGACGTGCTGCTCACCTGGGGATGGCGAATCCCGTTCCTGTTCAGCATCGTGCTGATCGGCGTCGGCATCTGGGTGAGGTACCGCGTCGAGGAGACCCCGGTCTTCGAGGAGAAGATCGAGGGCCACACCCAGTCGACGCCCATCCTGTTCGCGCTGCGCAACAACTGGCTGCCCATCCTGCTCGGCTTCTGCATCATCGCGATGTCGTCCGGCGGCTACGTGATCGCCACGACCTTCGTGCAGAACTTCGCGACGAGCCCGGAGGTCGGCCTCGACGCGGGCGTGATCCTCGGCGCCATGACGATCGCATCGTTCATCGAGGCGCTGGTCACCCTGCCGCTGGCGATGCTCGGCGACAAGTGGGGCGGCAAGCGGATCATCATCCTCGGCTCGGTGCTCTCGTTCGTGGCCGTCATCCCGCTGGTGCTGGTCATCCAGAACCACCAGGTGTTCCTCATCTACGTGTTCGTGAGCGTCATCCGCGTCACGCTCAGCGGCGCGTGGGCTCCGCTGTCCACGGTGATGACGCAGATGTTCCGGCCGCAGGCGCGGTACACCTCGATGTCGCTGTCCTACGGGATCGGCGCGGCGGTCTGGGGCGGTCTCTCGCCCGCGATCGCGACGGCGCTCATCGCGGCCACCGGCAGCTTCTGGTCGGCGATCTGGTTCTTCGGCGGCCTCGCCGTGATCGCCGTGGTGGGGACCTGGTTCGCCCCGCAGCACTCCGACAACGCGCCGGTAACGGGTTCGTTCAACCCGCGCCTGGACACGACCGCCATCAAGACGACGAGGATCTGACCCATGCGACACCTGGCCACCTACGACGCCCGCGACTCGGCACCCACCCTCGTCACGGCGGATGTCATCCTGACCGTCGACGAGGACGCCCCGCGGGCAGAGGCGATGCTGACGGCGGGGGGACGCATCCTCGCCGTCGGCACGATCGGCCAGGTGGAGGAGGCGGCGCGCCGGGCGGGTCTCGACCCGGTCCGCGCCGACTTCCCGGGAGCCACGATCGTCCCCGGCTTCATCGACGCGCACGCGCATCCGCTCATGTTCGGGCAGCTGCTCACCTGGGTGGACGTCAGCCCGGAGAAGGCCGGTTCCATCCCCGAGATCGTCGCGTTGATGCGCGAGGGCGGCACCCGGCTGCCGGCGGGCGTCCCGCTGCGCGGCTACGGCTACGAGCAGCGCAACCTGGCCGAGCGGCGCCATCCCACCCGTCACGAGCTGGATGAGATCGCGACCGACCGCGAGGTGTACGTCATGAACGCCTCCGGCCACGGCGGCGTCGTCAACACGTTCACGCTCGACAAGTACGGCATCACCCGCGACACCCCGAACCCGGAGGGCGGTGAGTTCTTCCGGGATGCCGACGGCGAGCTCACGGGTGAGCTGTCCGACGCGGCGTGCAACGTCCTCACCGGCCTGCACGGCGTCAAGATCGGCCACCACGGTCCGAACTTCCACCTCGGCGACGAGCCGGCGGAGCACCAGCGGCAGCTGGACATCGCCCAGCGCGAGTTCCTGTCGGCGGGAGTGACTGCCCTCGGGGACGCGCAGGTGTCGAAGCGCGAGCTCGCGGCATACCTCGCGATGGCCGACCGCGGCGAGCTGAACGTCCGGGTCTCGCTGTACTTCCTCTCCCACCTGCTCGACCAGGTGCTCGACCTCGGCCTGACCGGCCCGTTCGGCAACGCGTTCCTGTCGGTCGCCGGCATCAAGCTGTACGCCGACGGCACGCTCGGCGGCTGGACCGCCTACTTCCCCGAGGGCTACGTCGGCGACCCCTGCCGCCGCGGGCAGCTCTACCACGAGCCCGCGGAGTACGCCGGGCTGGTCGCCAAGGCGCACGCCGCCGGCCTGCAGACGGCCACCCACGCGCAGTCGCCGACCGCGATCGCGATGGTGGTGGATGCGGTGGAGCAGGTGCTGGCCGAGCGCCCGGACCCGGACGCCCGGCACCGCATCGAGCACTGCGGCCTGCCGTCGCCGGAGGACATCCGGCGGATGGCGCGGCTCGGCATCCGCCCGGTGAACCAGACCCAGCACTACTACAACTGGGGCGAGGGCGTCGAGCAGGCGATCGGGACGCCGGGCGAGCGTTTCAACCCGCTGGGCGAGTTCGTCGAGACGGGCGTGCCCGTGACGATCTCCTCGGACGCGCCCGTCGCCGAGCCGCGACCGCTGGAGGCCATCCAGGCGGCGGTGACGCGGGTCACGCGCCGCGGGCACAAGCTGGGCCCTGATTCGCTGCGCATCAGCGCCGAGGAGGCGCTGCGCGGTCACACCCTCGAGGGCGCCGTCTCGCTCGGCCGGGAGAACGAGCTCGGCTCGCTCGTCGCGGGCAAGCGCGCCGACTTCGTCGTGCTGGGCGAGAATCCGCTCGCGGTCGACGGCGACGCCATCGCGGACATCCCGGTCCTGGCGACCTGGGTGGACGGCAGCGAGAGGTTCCGCGCCGATGCCCGCTGAGACGCAGACCCGCCGCACGACCGGCTGGGTGGTCATCGAGACGCTCCGCGGCTACGGCGTGGACACGGTGTTCGGCATCCCGGGCACCCACAACCTCGAGTTCTACCGGCCGCTGACCGCGCTCGGCGTGCATCCCGTCACCACCCGCCACGAGCAGGGTGCGGGATACGCGGCCGATGGATGGTCGCTGCAGACCGGCCTGCCGGGCGTCGTGATCACGACCAGCGGCCCCGGGCTGCTGAACGCCCTCTCTGCGGCGGGAACGGCGTACTGCGAGTCGCGGCCGATGATCCTGCTGTCGCCCGGGCCGGCGCGCGGGCACGAGTTCGCGGACGCGGGCACGCTGCACGAGACGAAGGACCAGCTGGGCGCCGCATCGGCGATCGTCGAGTGGGGGCGCCGCGTGCGGTCCGCGGAGGAGGCGGTCGAAGCCGTCCACGACGCATTCGCGCTGTTCGCGACCGGCCGACCGCGGCCGGTGTACATCGAGGTGCCGCTCGACCTGCTCGAGGAGGAGACCGACCTGCCCGCGTCGGCGCTGGAGGCGCGGACAGCGCCGGAGATCGCCGCGCCGGATGCGGACGCCGTCGCGGAGGCCGCCCGG
>JAEWJG010000273.1 GCA_023386675.1 Actinomycetes bacterium | reverse complement strand
GGTCGGCAGGGAGCTCCTCGCCGGCCTCGCGCGCGAGCGTGTCGAGGTAGCTGCGCTGGGAGGCGGTCATCGGCTCGTCGCCGGTGACCCAGTCCGACGGGTCCTTCGCGGCCGGATTGTCGTCGCCCTCGCGACGCGCGCCGAGCACGTCGTCGCCGGAGCCGTTGGTGGTGTCGCTGCTGTCGGTCATGCCGCGCACAGTACGCCGCGGTGCCGACATCCCGCGCGGGGGTTGACGGCCGCCCGGCCGTTGCCGCAGCGACGGCCGAGGCAGTAGCGTTCGGCTGGATCGGCTCGCCGGTGAGCCGGGAAGGCGGGCCGACGATGCTGGTCACGGGATCGTCCCAGACGGGATTCGATGAGGCGCTGAAGGATGCGATGGAGCAGCAGCCGACGAACGGCGATGTTCCGCGCCGCTATGAGATCGTGCGGTCGTGGGTGGACACCGGAGGTGTCGTCGGGACCTGGTACCGCTGCGATGTCGCGGTCACGGGACCGGACGTCCCCGACGCCGACCAGGTCTGACGCCGGTCAGCGCCGCAGCACGCTCGGCCGCGGCAGGTCCAGCTCCTCGAGCAGGTCGCCGAGCATCCGGTCGAGTTCGAATCCGGCCTGCGTGACCTTGTTGTTGCCGAAGCTGCCCAGGCGGCTGCTCGGCTGATCGACGCTGAGCACCGTCCCGCCTCCGCGCGTGGCGTGCAGCTCGACCCGTAGCGGCGTGTACAGCAGCGTTCCCGCGTCGTGGCGGAACATCCGCGCCGCCGTCGCGTAGTCGCCGATCAGGTAGACCGCGCTCGGGATGTCCGCGCCGCCGACGCGCATGACCGGGGTGGGGTGCTCGGTCCAGAATCGGACGAAGCGGTGGATGCCGGGGCCCGCGGTCTCGAGCGTCAGACGACGCCAGTCGGCGCCCTGCGAGAGCAGCTCACGCAGGTGCGCGACGTCGAGCGGTGGCACCTCGGCCTCGAAGGCGCGGCGCAGGGTTCCGAAGGCGACAGCGGCCTCCAGCTCGATGCGGTTCACCGGGACGGGGACGATGCGCTCGGTCGCGGGAAGGGCCATCACCCCATTCTTCCCCGTCCGCGCGGCAGGACTCAGCCGAGGCCGGTGACGCCGCGCTTGGGCGGCACCTCGGGCAGCTCGTCGGCCGAGCCGTCGGCTCGCAGGCTCGCGAAGTACGCGCGCTCGCGTTCGAGTGTGTCGGTCTCGGGCTCGCCGTACCGCGCCGGGTCGGGGCGGTCGGCGTCCTGCTCGATCGTCAGCAGCCCGTCCGGGTCCTTCGGGTCGCGCACTCCGGTCAGACGCACGTCGATCGTCGACTTGTCCTCGTCGTGCCCGCGCCGGTCCTCGTCCCTGCCTGTCGCATCCATGTGCCCACCATCGGCGCGGATCACAGGCGGGGCAAGGGGTTGTCAGGCGGGCTTGCTCGCGCGGAGGGTGTAGCTGAGCGGGGCGACGCCGTCGAGGGCCGCCAGCACGAACTCGCCGTCGCGCTCGGTCATCTGCCCAGGCAGCGCCTCCCACGGCACGCTGTCGTGCTCCTCGAGCAGCTCGATCCGCAGGCCCGCGCGGATCAGCGCGGTGACGATCTCGCCGAGGGAGTGGTTCCACTCGTAGGTGCGGGTCGCGGTCAGCGGCCGGGTCGTCTCGACATACGTGGAGTCGTCGTCCCACTCCAACGGCTGCTCACGCTCCCAGTAGGGGAACCGGAGGTGAAGGTCGTCGTCGATCCGCTCATCCATCGACCAGAGGATGGGATGGCCCTCCCGCAGGTGCAGCGTGCCGCCGGGAGCGAGCAGGGCGGCGACCACTTCCGCCCAGCGCTCCACGCCCGGAAGCCAGCAGAGCGCGCCGACGCCGGTGTAGACGAGGTCGAACGACCCGGCGGGCAGCACGGTGGCGGCGTCGTAGACGTCGGCCACGACGAAGTCGACCTCGTCGCCGGTGTCGGCGACGAGCCGCCGGGCCTCGTCGACGGCGTTGGGCGAGAAGTCGAGTCCGGTGACCCGGGCGCCGAGGCGCGCGAGCGAGAGCGTGTCGGTGCCGATGTGGCACTGCAGGTGGACGGCGCGCAATCCGTCGACGGACCCGAGGCGCGGGAGGTCGAACCTCACGACTCCCGAGATCGCGGAGCGGTCGGCGATGTACTGCGAGACGCGGTAGCCGTGTTCGCCGCGGTCGGCGTGCAGCGTGGCGCGGTCGTCCCAGTTGGCACGGTTGGCGTCGGTGTAGCCGGACATGGGCAGCCCCTTCCGCCCGGCGGCGCCGAGCCTGTCAGCCTAGCGGAAGGGTGCCGGCGCGCTCGTGGCTCGCGCTCGCGAGCGCACGCGGCGTGGCGCGTCGCCGCGGTCGGCCCGCACCAGCGCGATCCCGCCCAGGATGAGCACGCCGCCCAGCAGCTGCGCCGGTCCGAGCTGCTCGCCGAGCAGCAGCCACGCGTACAGCGTCGCCGCGACGACCTCCAGCAGGCCGGTGAAGGATGCCAGGCGCGATCCCAGCAGCTCGGTCGCCGTGATGCTCGCCGCGTACGCGACAGCGGTCGCGATGACGCCGACGATCAGCAGCGGCACCCACCACGGCGTCTGGCCGCCGAACAGCGGCACGTCGGCGAAGCTCACGGTCACCGGCAGCAGCCCGGTCAGGCCGACGAGCGCCAGCGCCACCGCGCCGATCAGCAGGCCGCCCGCAGCCAGCGCGACCGGCGGCAGCCCGTCGCTCGGGCGCGCGGCGATCACATAGAAGCCGGCGCATCCCACCATGGCGGTCACCGCGAGCAGCAGCCCGAACGGGTCGAGCGCTCCCCCGCCGCCCGGAGCGACGACGAGCACGAGTCCGGCGACGGCGACCACCGAGCCGACCAGGACGACCAGGTGCGGCGCCTTCCGCGTGCGCGCCCACACCACGGCGACGAGCAGCACCGGCGCCAGATACTCCACGAGGATGCCCGTACTGACCGGGATGCGCTGGATCGCCGCGAAGTACAGCACCTGGGTCCCGGCCACGCCGATCAGCGCCATCCCGAGCAGCCGCCAGCGTCCGCGCCAGACCGCCTGCCACGCGCCGCGCACGGAGACGAGCGCGAACGGCAGCAGGACGATCCCGCCGATCGCCGCGCGCGCGGTCACCGCTGCGACCGGCGACCATCCACTTTCCAGCAGGGGCTTGATGAACGCGCCGGACATCCCGAACGACGCAGCGGCCAGCACAGCGATGAGGAGGCCGACGGAGGCCGGGTGACGCTGCTGCATGTGACTCACCTGTCAGGATCGTAAGGGATGATGGTCCTGACGCTAGCCCCGTTCGGCGTAAGGAGTCAACTTGCATTTTGCCCCTGACACAGTGGATGCACTGGAGTTCGCCGTCGCGCTCTGCGACACCGACCCGGGCGCCTCCCGCAGCGGCGAGGACGAGCTCGCCACGACCGGGCAGCTCGCGGTGCTCCTGCGGGAGAACCAGTACTCCGGCCGCGTCGACGGCGACGAGCGCGAGCTGGAGGAGGTGCGCGCGACGCGAGACCGCATCCAGCGCACCTGGGCCCTGGACCGCGACGCCGCGGCGCTCGAGGTCAACGCCATGCTCGCCGAGGCGCGGGCGCTCCCGTACCTGATGCGGCACGACGGCTTCGACTGGCATCTGCACGCGACCGCGCAGGATGCGCCGCTCGCCGAACGCATCCGGGTGGAGATCGCGCTGGCGCTGGTCGACGTGATCCGCTCCGGCGAGACCGGGCGCCTGCGGGTGTGCGCGGCGGACGACTGCACCGGGCTGGTGCTCGACCTCTCGCGCAACGGGTCGAAGCGTTTCTGCAGCGTGCGCTGCGGCAACCGCATGAACATGATCGCGTTCCGCGCGCGGAACCAGGCCGACTGACGCGTCCGCCACCACCCGCCACCACCCGCCACTGCAGGAATTTCGGCCCCATCCCGTTCGAAACTCCTGCAGGACTGCCAATCGAAGGAGATTCGAACGCGGATCTCCTTCATTACTGTTGTCTGGTGATCGATCAGGGACAGGACCACGACAGCAGGCTGGACCTGCCGATCACCACGATCGGCGCCGCCGGACCGCAGCGCGACCACCTCACCCGGCTCGTCCTCGAGGGCGCGAAGACGGCGACGGCGTCGCTGCTCCACGACTGGGTGCAGGAGGGGGAACCGCTCCCGACCGCCGGCGCGAGGTACCGGATGATCGACTCCCGGGGCGAGGTCGCCGCCGTCGTCGAGATCACCGCGGTCCGCATCTGCCGCTTCGACGAGGTCGACGACCGTCACGCGGAGGATGAGGGCGAGGGCGACGCCACGGCGGACGCTTGGCGGTTCACCCACGCGGCCGAATGGCCGGGCGTCGCCGGTGACACCCTCGTCGTCCTCGAGCGGTTCCGGATCATCACCCGTCCGTGACACCGCTGCGGCGACCCACCGGCACCTCCACGCCCGTGCGGTCCGACCGCACGAGCACCACGCCGGCGAGGATGCACGCCCCGCCGACCAGCTGGAGCACCGATGGCTGCTCCCCGAGCAGCAGCCACGCCAGCAGCGTCGCGAACACCACCTCGGTCAGCCCGGCGAACGACGCGAGCCGCGACCCCAGCCGACGCGAGCCCGCCAGGCTAAGCGAGTACGCCACGGCCGTCGCCACGACCGCGACGACCAGCATCGGCACCCACCACGGCAGCACCGCGCCGCCGAGAGCGACCGGCTGGGTCGACACGGTGAGCGGTAGCAGCCCGGTCAGTCCGACCCCGACGGTGGCGACCGCCCCCACCAGCAACCCCGAACTCACGAGGGCGAGCGGAGGCAGTCCCGGCGTCGGCACCGCGGAGATCAGGTAGTAGCCGGCCAGGCAGACCGCCGCCGCCAGCGCGAGCGCGACGCCCACCGGATCCATCCCTCCCCCGCCCCCGAAGGGATCGACGACCAGGATGACCCCGAGCACGCTGGCGGCGGCGCCCGCCACGACGACCAGTCGGACCGGAGTCCCCCGGAGCCACCCCAGCACGACGATCAGCACCGGCGCCGAGTACTGGATGAGCAGCGCCACCGCCACCGGCAGCCGCTGGACCGCCGCGAAGTACAGCACCTGCGTCCCGGCGACCGCGATCAGCCCGTACCCGAGCACGAGCCGCCACTCGCGGAGCAGCGGCCGCAGGCTCCCGCGCAACGCGACGAGCGCGGGCAGGACGAGCAGCGCCCCGCCGACCGCGACGCGCACGGCGACCGCCGCGGCGGGCGACCATCCCGCATCCAGCAAGGGCTTCAGCAGGATGCTGCTCGTGCTGAACGACAGCTGCGCGGCCAGCATGACCGCGAGTCCTGAGGCCGGGCGGCCCACCTGCTCAGAAGTCCGACAGGTTGGCGCGGATGCCGCCGTCGCCGAACTCGCGCCGCAGGATGCCGCGACGCCGCAGCACCGGGACCAGCTCGTCCAGGTAGCGGTGCAGCGTCACCGGGTGCAGGTCGCCCGAGAAGATGAAGCCGTCGTTGTCGGCCTCCTCCCCCACCTCCTCGATGAAGTCGGCGATCTGCTCCGCCGTCCCCACGAATCCGGCACGGTCGGCGATGCGCCCCTTGACCACCTTCGGGGCGATCAGTTCGCGCAGCGTCACGCCCTCGCGGATGCCCTGCTTGCCGAACAGCCCCTTGATGCTGCCCTGCGAGACGTGGTCGCCGAAGATCGAGACATCGAACGGCTCGTCCAGCGACAGCACGGTGAGGTCGGTCTCCAGGTCGCTGGACTGGCCTGCGAGCGCCCGGTACAGCTCCTCGTCGGTGGGATGCTTCGACGCCTCGACGACGCGCCGCCCCTCCTCGTCGCTCGGCACGACCTCCGGCTTGAAGACGAACAGCACCTTGATGGAGTCCGGGTTGCGGCCGGCCGCAGCCGCGGCCTCCCGCACCTTGATCCGGTAGTCGCGGATGCTGCCCGCATCGAGCGGCGCGAGCGCCAGCTGCACGTCCGAGTGGGTGCCGGCGAACGCGATGCCGCGCGGCGATCCCCCCGGCGAGACGATCGCCGGGTCGCCCTCGGCGAAGGGGATGGCGTTGAGCGGACCTGCGAGCTTGAAGTACTCGCCCTCGTGCTCGAACGGCCGGATCTTCGACCCGTCCGCGAAGTGCCGGGTGGCGGCATCCTGGATCAGCGCGTCGTCGTCCCAGCTGTGCCACAGCCGACGGATGACGGTCAGCCACTCCTCGGCGCGGTCGTAGGCGGCGTCGTGCGACAGCGCCGGGAGGCCGAGGTGGCGGGCGCTGCCCACGTCGGTGACCACGTTCACACCGAGCCGGTTGTCGCTCAGGTGATGGAGGCTCGCGAACTGCCGCGCGGCCACGTACGGCGGGTAGGCGCCCGCGTTGATCGTCGGGGCGACACCGAGGTGCCGCGTAGCGGAGAGCAGGAACGGCGACAGCATGAGCGGGTCGTGCTTCGGGCCGCCGTACGCCTCGCGCACGCGGAGGTCGAGCGTCTCGGGGAAGCCGAGCGACAGCGCGTCCTCGATGATGACCAGGTCGAGGCCGGCCTGCTCGAGCTCGCGGGCGGACTGCTGGTAGAGGTCCGGACGGGTCCAGTCGTACCCCCAGTCCCAGTAGGGGTGACCCCATCCCTGCGGTCCGAAACCGCGGCTGAAGAACCAGCCGAAATGCTGCAGGCGCGCCATGTCTCTCCTTACCGTCCCGCCGCGACCACGTCGGGCACGACCGTGCCGGCAGCGGCGACCGCCGCGAGGCCGCGGGCGAGGTCCTCGATCAGATCGTCCGCATCCTCCAGCCCGATGGACAGGCGCAGCATGCCGTCGCCGATACCGAGTTCGTCACGCACGCCCGGCGTCAGGTGGCCGTGGGTCGTGGTCGCGGGATGGAGGATGAGCGAGCGCACGTCGCCGATGTGCGTCATGCGGCTGAACAGCTCCACCGCGTCGTAGAAGCGCGCGGCGGCGTCGGTCCCGCCTGCGAGGGTGAAGCCGAGCACCGCGCCCTGCCCGCGAGGAAGGTAGCGCTGCGCGAGCGCGTAGGCGGGATGCGACGGCAGGCCCGCGTAGTCGACGCGGAGGACTTCGGGCTGCGCCTCCAGCCATCGGGCGACAGCGAGCGCCGTGTCCGACTGCCGCTGCACCCGCAGCGACAAGGTCTCGATGCCCTGCTGGATGAGGAACGCGTTCATGGGCGACAGCACGGGACCGAACAGGCTCGCGACGACCGACCGTGAGAACGCGATGTACGCGCCGGCACCGTGCGCCTCGACATAGCTCGACCCGTCCAGCCACTCGTCCGGCCCGGTCAGGTGCGGGAACGGCGACGTGGTCCAGTCGTATGTCCCCTGGTCGACCACGACGCCGCCGAGCGTCGAACCGTGGCCGCCGAGGTACTTGCTCGCGGAGTGCACGACGATGTCGGCGCCGTGCGCGCCCGGCCGCAGCAGGTACGGGGTGGCGAGCGTGTTGTCCACGATGAGGGGGAGGCCGTTCTCGTGCGCGACCGCCGCGACGCCTTCGATGTCGAGGATCTCGTTGCCCGGGTTCGCGATCGACTCGCCGAACAGCACGCGGGTGTTCGGGCGGATGCGTCGCCGCCACTCCGCCAGGTCGGTCGGGTCGTCGACGAACTCGATCTCGATGCCGAGCCGGCGCAGTCCGTTCTCGAACAGGCCGCGGGTGCCGGAGTAGATGCTCTGCGCCGAGAGGATGTGGTCGCCCGCCTGCACCAGGCCGAGCACCGCGACCGTCAGGGCCGCCTGTCCGCTTCCGACCGCGATCGCCTCGCGGCCGTGCTCGAGGGCGGCGACGCGGCGCTCCAGTGCGGCCGTCGTGGGGTTGCCGGAGCGGCTGTAGGTGTAGCCGGCCTCGTCCCCGCCGAAGCGGCCCTCCGCCTGGGCGAAGCTCTCGAACTCGAACCCTGCGGTCAGGTAGATGGGCGTCACCCGGGCGCCGTGGGCGGCGTCACGGGACTCCCCCGCGTGGACCTGGGCTGTGGTGAACTCCGGCATCCCTTTATGGTGCGGTCCGCTGCGTCGCCGTGCGAGTTTGTTGCGGAAAACTACAGCAGCGCCTCGGCGGGAGCGGCTGGTACACTCATGCGAGCGATATGCGAACACCACGTTCGCATAGTGAACGACTTACGACGAAGTGAGGAATCCCGTGCAGTTCCACCACCACGGCTACGTCTCCGGCGACCCGCGCATCCACGACCCCGAGGGCACCGGGATCGACCGCCCCGCCGAGCTGCCCGACGAGGTCGATGTGCTCATCGTCGGCTCGGGCCCCGCGGGCATGATCGCGGCCGCGCAGCTCGCCCAGTTCCCGAACGTCGTCACGCGGCTGGTCGAGCGCCGCCCCGGGCGCCTCGCGATCGGCCAGGCGGACGGCATCCAGGCCCGCAGCGTCGAGACGTTCCAGGCGTTCGGCTTCGCCGAGCGGATCATCGCCGAGGCGTACCGCATCACCGAGATGGCGTTCTGGAAGCCGGACGCGGCCGATCCCTCCCGCATCGTCCGCACCGCGCGCCCCGTGGACGACCCGACCGGCGTGAGCGAGTTCCCGCACCTCATCGTGAACCAGGCGCGCGTCCTCGACTACTTCGCCGAGGTCGCCGCGAACTCGCCCGCGCGACTGACCCCGGACTACGGGTACGAGTTCGTGAGCCTCGATGTCGGAGAGGGCGAGCATCCCGTCGCCGTCACCTTCCGCCGCACCGCCGGGCCCGACGAGGGCGCCGAGCGCGTCGTGCACGCGAAGTACGTCGTCGGCGCGGACGGCGCGCGCAGCAAGGTCCGCGAGGCGATCGGCTGCCACCTGGCCGGTGACCAGGCGAACCACGCCTGGGGCGTGATGGACGCGCTGGCCGTCACCGACTTCCCGGACATCCGCACCAAGTGCTCGATCCAGTCGGAGGCGGGCAACATCCTGCTCATCCCGCGTGAGGGCGGCTACCTGTTCCGCATGTACGTCGACCTCGGCGAGGTGCAGACCGGGGACAACCGGGCCATCCGGTCCACCACGATCGAGCAGATCATCCAGAAGGCGAACGACATCCTGCACCCGTACACGCTGGACGTGCGGAACGTGGCCTGGCACAGCGTGTACGAGGTGGGTCACCGCCTCACCGACCGCTTCGACGACGTGCTGCCAGAGGAGCTCGGGACGCGCATCCCGCGTGTCTTCATCACCGGCGACGCCTGCCACACGCACAGCGCGAAGGCGGGCCAGGGCATGAACGTCTCGATGCAGGACGGCTTCAACATCGGCTGGAAGCTCGGCCACGTGCTCGACGGCCGCGCGCCGGAGTCGCTGCTCGCCACCTACTCCGCCGAGCGCCAGGTCGTCGCGAAGAACCTGATCGACTTCGACAAGGAGTGGTCGACCCTCATGGCGAAGAAGCCGGAGGAGTTCGCCAGCCCGTCCGAGCTGGAGGACTTCTACGTGCGCACGGCGGAGTTCCCGGCCGGCTTCATGACCCAGTACGCGCCATCCCTGATCGTCGGCGAGGCGGACCACCAGGAGCTGGCGGCCGGCTTCCCGATCGGCAAGCGCTTCAAGTCGGCTCCGGTCGAGCGCGTCTGCGACGGCAACCCGGTGCACCTCGGCCACCACGCCCGTGCGGACGGCCGGTGGCGCGTCTACGTCTTCGCCGACGAGGCGAAGGCCGGTGCGCCGTCGCGCGTGGCGGACCTGGCCGAGTGGATGTCGTCCTCCCCCGCGTCGCCGCTCGCCTCGACGCCCGCGGGCGCTGACCCCGACGCCTGGTTCGACGTGAAGGTGATCTACCAGCAGGACCACACCGCGGTCGACCTGGGCGTCGTGCCGGAGCTGTTCCTGCCGCGGGTCGGGCCGTTCGGTCTGATCGACTACGAGAAGGTGTACGCCGCCGACCCGGCGGACGACATCTTCGCCGAGCGCGGCATCGACCGCGCGGGCGCGATCGTCGTCGTGCGTCCGGACCAGTACGTGGCCCACGTGCTGCCGCTCACGGCGACGGACGAGCTGGCGGCGTTCTTCCGCCCGATCCTGCGCAGCGCGGCCCTGGCGGGGTGAGGCTCAGCCGCCGACGCTCCCCTCGCGCGCCCCGCCGATCCCGGACTTACCCGAGCTGCCGAAGCCGCCCTTGAGCGGCGCCCGGTCGCCCGCGGCGGCGCCGGAGGGTGCCTGCTGCACGACGTCCGGCTGCAGGTTCGCGCTCGTCCACGAGAAGCCGCCGTTCCCCACCGGCGTCCAGGACGCGACGCGGCTGCTGTTCCAGATCGAGGAGCCCCACAGGATCGGGCCGATCCAGGGCGCGTGATAGTGGCCGGGGTACGCAGCGGACGACTCGCACAGCGACTCCGGGTCGTCGTCGACGTTGTTGCCGTTGGCGCGGAGCTGGTTCAGCTGCGCCGTGACGTCGGCGATGCAGTCCTCCCGTGTCCGGTACTCCGGGCGCCGGGCATCATCGGGCAGCACGTAGGTGGAGCCGTCGCTCGCGGTCCGGACCGTCCCCTCCTCGTCCGCCGCGCACCCCGCCAGCAGCAGGGTCGCCGCGGCGAGCGTGGTGACGCCGAGGGCCGCGCGTGGGAGGTTGCGGTGGGCGGCCGCGATGCCGCTCAGGGCGATGGGGCGCCGGTCACGCACGTCGGTCCTCCTGCATGCTGGGCTCCTCGATGTAGTGCGGCACGAACTCCGCCAGGTCGCCGGTGATCGGACCGCTCGTCTCGCGCAGGTCGATCCCGGCCGGGCTGTCGCCGACCGCCCACGACCCGATCACCGCGGTCTTGCCCGGGATGGGCGCGAAGGTCGCACGCTGCTGGTACACGAATCCCTCGTCGCCGTAGGGCCCAGGCTCGTCGGCCACGACCGCCCCCGCTCCGTCGAAGACCGTCACATTGGCACCCTCCCGACCGAGCCGCGGCTTCCGCACGAACGGCGAACCGGCGAGCGGCGCGGCGTCCACGAACGCCGGGAGCAGGTTCGGATGCCCGCGGAACAGCTCCCACAGCACGACGAGCAGCTGCTTGTTGCTCAGCAGCAGCTTCCACGCAGGCTCGACCCACTGCGTGGTGCCGCGGCTCTGGAGCAGGAAGCCGCCGAACTGCTCGTTGACCATCCACTCCCACGGGTACAGCTTGAAGATGTGGTGCACCGGCTCGCCGTCGGCGTCGAGGAACCGGGCGGCGTCCACATCCCATTGCAGGTCCTCGATGAAGACGAGCTTCGGATCGAATCCGGCCGCCTGCGCCGTCTCCGCCATGTAGGCGACGGTCTCGAAGTCCTCGACGATCAGCCGGCCGTCTCCCGAGTCGTGGAGGGACGCGAGGTGCAGCCGGGCGCCGGGCGCGACGCCCCAGCGCGCCGAGCGGATGTGCTCCCACTGCTCGATCAGCTGCTCGTGGAGGGAGTTGAACTGATCGGCGCCGTCGCCGCGCACCTCGGTCAGCCACTGCCACTGCGCGACGGCGGACTCGACCAGCGACGTCGGGGTGTCGGCGTTGAACTCGAGCAGCTTCACCGAGTCCGCGCCGTCGTAGGCGAGGTCGAACCGGCCGTACACGGTCGGGTCGTCCTGGTCCCACGACTCGGCGACGAGGTCGTGGAACCGCGACGGGATGCCGAACTCGGCGAAGCGCCGATGCCGCACCACGTGCTCGACCGCATCCATGCACCGGTCGAAGAGCTCCTGCGTCGCCGCCTCCAGCTGCTCGACCTCGGCCATCGAGAAGGCATACGCAGCGGACTCGTTCCAGTACGGCCGGCCGCCCTCGGACGGCAGGTCGTAGAACGTGAAGCCGATCTCATCGAGCCGTGCCCGCCACTCCGGCCGGGGCGTCGAATCCACGCGTCGCATGCACCCGCCCCTCCCGCCGGCCCGCGGCACTCGTCGAACACCACAGCGTAACGGAAGGCGGTGGACGCTCTACAGGGCGAGCACCGCATCCACGACCGGCGCGTGCCGGCGTTCGACGGCATCCGACCAGCTCCCGAGCAGCTGGAGGGTCGCGATGCGGAAGATCAGCCCGCGGAGCAGCAGCTGACCCCACTCGTCCTCACCGCGCGAATCGGCGAGCCGGTCCAGTGGATGACTGTGCCAGCACACGGCATCGGCCACGGCGATGGCGGTCGCGCAGCCGGGAGGGCGCCAGTACGGCGCCCAGTCGATGATCGCGGGCGGGCGGTCTGGCGCGAAGAGGACGTTGCCGAGCAGGTCGCCATGGATGAGCTGCGCGGGGAGGGCGACCGGATCGAGGGCGCCGTGCAAGCGGTCGAGAAGCGGACTGCGCGCGGCGGACTCCTCGCCCCACGCCATGCGGTCGGCGCGCGCCCAGGCGTGCGTCCTCGCGTCGAGGAGTGCCGGCCGGGGGACGTCGGCGAGCGCGCGGTGGAAGGCCCGCCCGGCGCGGATGACGTCGTCCACGCGGGCCGGGTCAGCAGCGCCGGGAACCCAGCGGAGGGCGTGCCATCCGTCGCGCGTCCAGTCGCCGTGGTCGTCGCGCAGCGGTTCCGGGACACTGAACGCGTCCGACGCCGCCAGGGCGCCCAGCACCCCGG
>JAEWJG010000129.1 GCA_023386675.1 Actinomycetes bacterium | reverse complement strand
GCGCTGGAGCTCGCCCTGGAGCGCGATCTCGACGACGTCACGGTCGACGAGATCTGCGCTCGCGTCCCGGTCTCTCATCGGACCTTCTTCAACTACTTCGACAGCAAAGAGGACGCCCTCTTCGATGTCCGGCGGGCCTGGGGTGACGACCGCTGGATCGCCCGGAGCCTCCGCGATCACGACGGCGAGAGCGTCATCGAGGCGATCGTCGAGACGCTGTTCCGAGGCCCTCTGGCAGACCACGAGGACTCGCCGACACGAGAGGCGCGGATGCTGATTGCCTCACGCCATCCCGGCCTGCTGCGCCGCCGGGCGGGACGCCTCGACCAGCTCCGGGCCGGACTCGTTCGGACGGTCGCGGACTTTCTTCGCGAGATGCGTCCGGATGCGGCGGCGGCCGCGGCGGAGCTCGGGGTGGACCCGGAGGCGCAGGCCGAGCTGCTCGTCGTCGCGTGCGTCGGCGCAGTGCGGATCGCGGTCCGCGAATGGGCCGAGGCGGGCGCGCACGGATCCGACCGGGACGTTGCGCAGAGGGCGGTCTTGATCGCGCGGACGCTTGCGCCGCTCACCGCCTGAGCGTCCTCGAAGCCGCGACCGGCGCTTCCCCAGTTTCCCGCACGGACACCTCCCTACCCTGAAGAGGATGCCTACTCGCCGCGCCCGCACCTGGTCCCTGCTCACGCCCGTCCACTGGATCGTGTGGACCGTCGTGCTGTTCGTGCTCACGATCGGCCTCGGGCTCGCCGCCAAGGCGGTCGTCGGCCTGCGGTTCGCCGGGCTCGACGCGGCGGTCAACACGGTGAACTCCCCCACCCTCGACAGCGTGGCGCTCCTCTTGGACCGACTGGACCATCCGATCGTCGTGGCGATCGTCCTCGTCGTCGTCTTCGTGGTCCTCCTCTTCGTGGTGGGTTGGCGCCGCGCCCTCGGCGTGTGCGTCGCGACCGGCGCGGGCTGGCTGACGACCCTCGTCGTCAAGACCATCGTCGCCCAGCCGCGGCCGACCACGGACGGCTTGACGCATCTCCTCCACATCTCGCCCGCCACCCTCAGCTACCCCAGCGGCCACGTGGTGTTCGCCGCCGCTCTGGTGACCGGTCTCGCGATGGCCTTCCGCGGCGTCCCGCGCGCGATCGTGATCGTGGTCGGCGCGCTGTTCGTGCTCGCCGTCGGCTGGTCGCGGCTCTACGTCGGCGTCCACTACGGCACGGATGTGATCGGCGGCGTCCTCAACGGGGTCGCAGGCGCCCTCCTCATCGCGGGTCTGTGGAACCTCGCGACGCGCCGCTTCGACCGCCGCCCCGTGGAGGGCCGGCAGACGGAATACGCAGCTCCTCGGTAGTCCGACGGAGGCGCCGGCGGCACCAGGACCGGGATCGTGAAGTCACCGATCCCCTCCAGGAAGGTGCGCCATGCTCCGCCGTCTCTCCGCCATCGCACTCGCGACCGTCCTTCTCGTCACGCTGAGCGGGGTCGCGTCGGCCCAGGCGGCGACCACGCCGGCGCCGCGGTCGGCGCCGGTGCTGCGAGTGGTCCCGGACACGCGGGCCGAGCTCCGGGAGCTTCCGCCCGCGCCGCACGAGACCGGGCCGGAGGCGGAAGCCGTGCCCGCGCCCGCGGAGCCTGAGTCTGCTCCCGCGCCTGCGCCTGCTCCGCCGCCCGCACCCGTCGCGGTGTGGCCGGTCGACGGGGCGGAGATCTCCGACCACTTCGGTCCGCGCGAGGCGCCGACCGCCGGCGCGTCCACGTTCCACCAGGGGATCGACTTCGCCGCTGCCGCCGGAACGCCGGTCGTCGCCGCTGCCGCCGGCACGGTGACCCGGGTCGTCCCCGTGGACGGCGGTGACTGCGGTGTCGAGGTCGTGGTGCAGCATGCCGAGAAGGCCGGCTCGGTGAGCACGCGCTACTGCCATCTCCTCGAGGGCTCCGCCGCTGTGGCGGTCGGGCAGCCGGTGGCCGCCGGGCAGCCGATCGCCGCGGTCGGCAGCACCGGCATCTCGACCGGCCCGCACCTCCACTTCGAGATGCAGGCGCCGGACGGGAGCAAGCACGACCCGCTCGGCTGGCTGCAGGAGCACGCTCACTGATATTTCGCCGAGGCCGCGTCATGGACTGCACCGGATACGCGTCTCAGTGAGTAAGACCCCTCTCTGCCCGATAGGACCCGCCCCCATGACCCGAGAACTCGACGACCTCTCCGACGCGGAGCTGATCGAACGCGCCCGCGACGGCGACTCCCCCGCATACGGCGTCCTCTGGAAGCGCCACTGGAACGCCGGGCGGGCCATGGCGGCGTCCGTCACCGGCCGGTTCGAGCCGGACGACCTCGCCTCCGAGGCGTTCGCGCGCATCCTGAAGTCGATCGAGAAGGGCAGCGGACCGCGGTCGGGCTTCCGGTCGTACCTCGCGACGACGGTCCGCAACGTCGCCATCGACTGGTCCCGGCGCAAGGCGACGCCGAACATCGAGGATCCGGACTCGGTCGAAGACTGGACCTACAGCGAGCTGACGGCTCTCGAACGCATGGACCGCGAGACGGTCGCCGACGCCTTCTATGCGCTCCCCGACAGCTGGCAGGAGGTGCTCTGGTACACGGTGGTCGAAGACATGGCGCCGCGAGAGGTCGCTCCACTTCTCGGCCTCACCCCGAACGCCGTCTCGGCCCTGTCGGCGCGCGCCCGTGAAGGGCTGCGGCAGGCGTGGATCACGGCTCACCTCGCCGAGGGCGACGGCGCGGACCCGGCGCACAACTGGACGATCACCAAGCTCGGTTCCCACGTGCGCGGCCGGCTCTCCCGGGCCGACCAGCGCCGCGTCGACGCGCACCTCGGCCACTGCGAGTCGTGCGCGAACGCCGCCCGCGAGGCCGACCACGTGGGCTCCCGCCTCGCACTCGGCCTGCTCCCGCTCTTCCTCGGCATCTCCGGTGCGGTGGCGTACACCGCGTGGACGGCCGAGCATCATGGCGGGGCGGTGGCCGCGAGCCTCGCGCCGAACATGTCGCCCGGGCAGGCCGGCCGGCTTCGGCATCTCCTCCACTCGGCGGCGTGCGGAACGTCGATCGGGATGACCACGGTGGCCGCCAGCGTCATCACCGCCGTGGCCCTCACGTCGGCAGTCGCCGGAACCGCTGGCCCGGACGTCCCGTCAGCCGCGGCGGCCAATGGACCCGAGGCGCCGACCGACGCGGGCGACCGACACGCGAAAGCGACGGAGCACGCGGCGGCTCCTGCGGCGCCGGCTTCCGGTGACCCGGGAGGAGCCGGAACGTCCGACGGAAAAGCGGACGCGTCGACGCCACCGGCACCCGCTGAGGGCACACGGGCTCCCGCCGCCTCCGGTGGAGCGGTCCCGCCCGGCCCGGTGGGACCGCCCGTCCCCGGGGCGGTCGTCCCACCGAACACCACCCCGATCCAGCCACCGACCGTCGAGCCACCGACCGTCGAGCCACCGACCGTCGAGCCTCCGGCCTCACCGGCCGGCTGCGAGGCCGCCGTGCGCTCGGTAGCCTCCGAGGACACGCTCTTCTCGTATCGCCTCGACGAGCCCGACGATGCCACGACGGCGGTCGACTTCGTCCACGGTGCCGGTGCCCGATACGACCGGCCGCGTACGGCACCGGGATGGTCGCTCAGCGACGGCGTGCTGCGCCCTGCGACCGACGTCTTCACCATCCAGGTCTGGTTCCGGACGGACAGTGGCGGCGGCCGCCTCATCGGCTTCAGCTCGGGTGCTCAGGGAACGTCATGGGCGTACGACCGCCACCTCTTCCTCACGGACGACGGACGTGTCGTGTTCGGCGTCTTCCCCGGCGCCGTGCACACGGTCAGCTCCCCCGACTCCTACTCCGACGGCCGCTGGCACCAGGCGACCGCCAGCCTGTCCGGCGACGGCATGGCGCTCTACGTCGACGGGCGGCCAGTGGCGGCAGACGCCACGGTCACGAGCGCCCACGACTTCTCCGGCTACTGGCGCGTCGGCACGGACAACCTCGACAACTGGGGCCCGGAGACGCCGGGAACGCGCACGTTCGCGGGAACACTCGCGTTCGCGACGGTCTACCGCACGGCGCTCACCGCAGCACAGATCCAGTCGCAATGGGAGCTGTGCCGATGAGCGGATCGCGTCATATCCGGTGGCGAACACCGTCTTAAGTACTGGAGGGCGCGTTTCGGGCTTCGCGTTCCTCCACGGGAAGCGCTTTCGGGAGCGCCCCCATCAGGAGCGGCCCGGCCCGTCGGGTATCGGATCCGGGCCGCTCCTTCACACCGACTACGACACCGGCCAGGACACATACGACGACACCGGAGAGGACGCCATGAGGTCACCACGCTGGAATCCGCGCGAGCGCGCCGCCGAACTTGTCAGTGCGAGCACCGACGGATGGCGAGGCGAGCTGGTCACTCCGCTCATCCCGCGCGACCCCGCATCGCCGCTCCGGTCGGCTCTGCTCAACGAGCGCGCCGACCGGCTGACCGAACTGCGCGATCTCGACTTCCGCGTCTACGACACAGTCCGCGTCGAGGAGTCCGGACCGGGCGACAGCTACCGCATCATCGACCGCTTCAAGACGGCGATGGAACTCGACCGACCAGCCTGACGGCTCCGGATCAGCGGTTCAGCCCTCCCCCAGCGTCACCGTGGTCGTCTGCTGATGTCCGTCGCGCACGTAGCTGACCTTGACGTCGTCGCCGGGCTTGCTGGTCAGCTGGACAGCCGTCAGGTCGTCGATACTGGCTACCGGCTTGCCGTCCACCTTCGTGATCACGTCGCCCGGCTTGATCCCGGCCTGAGCGGCCGGGCCGCCGGGCGTGACCGACTGCACATACAGGCCGTTCTGCTCTGAGCCGCTGGTTCCTGGCTGGATCGGCGTGACCCCGATCCCGAAGGTCGGATAGGTCACCTTGCCGGTCTTGATGATCTGCTCGGCGATGGGCATCGCCACCGCCTGAGGCACCGCGAAGCCGATGCCGACGGACCCGCCTCCCGCGACACCCGTCGCGCCGGGCACCGTCGCGATCGCCGAGTTCACGCCGACGAGCCGGCCGTCGCAGTCCACGAGGGCACCACCAGAGTTGCCGGGGTTGATGGATGCGTCAGTCTGGATGGCGTTCGCCAGCACCGCGTTGCGGTCACCGTCCCCCTGTACCGGCACGGTCCTCCCGAGCGCGCTCACCACACCGGTCGTCACCGTGCTCGACAGCCCGAGCGGTGCGCCCAGCGCCACCACCGGCTGACCCACCTGGAGAGACGACGAATCGCCCTGCTGGATCACCGGCAACGACGACGCCTCCACCTTGACGACGGCGATGTCCGCACGCTCGGAACGACCCACCAGCTTCGCCGGATGCGTCGAGCCGTCGTTGAAGAGCACGACGATCTTCGCACCATCGGCGGCCGGTGCGATGACGTGGTTGTTCGTCAGGATGTAGCCGTCGGCCGTGATGACCTCACCGCTTCCCGTACCACCTGACCCGTCGCCGGCCGTCACACCGATGGTGACGATGGTCGGCAGCACGTCGCGCGCCACCTGCTCCGCGTTGCAGACCGACGCGTTCTCGGCCGGTGCCGGCCGTGCCGTCGTCAGTCCCCGGATGTTGTCGACGGACCGGATGGCGAGTCCGCCGAGCGTCCCGGCACCGAGCAGGATGATCGCGCCCAGCACCGCCAGGAGGATGATGGCCCAGACCGGGAACCGGCCGGGGTGATGCTGGCGTTCGCCATCTGCCGATGTCATGGGAGGTGCCTCCTTCGCCTTCGTGCGTCTCATGCTGACCACGCCCGAACGGGCTTGGCTAGACAGCGCTTGGAGTCGAGGTTTTTTCGTGCCTCTAGCCATCAGCATGGTGACGAGTCCAAGCTGAGCGTGCTTGCTCTCTTCGAGGCTGGGGAAGGGGTGAAGGCGGTGAGTGATTTCGGAAACGGGGTCCCCGGCTGGGGAGTTCCCGGCTGGGAGTACCTGCTGAGCCGGCCGGAGGTCGACCGCGTCGAGGTGACCGAGGACGTCGTGCGCGTGCGGTTGAAGTCGGGCGTGGAACTCGAGTGGTCGCTGGGGGAAAGTGTGTAGTGCGCGGGAAGAACGATTAGTGCACTATGGGGCTCGTCGCGCCGGGGTAACCGACACCTCCGGCAGGGAGGGAGACGACCATGGCCGAGGAGAACGACTACATCCGCCCACCACATCCCCCGCGACTTCGAGAGCACATCGGGCTGATCCGCTGGAGCCGAGACGATCAGGGGGACTGGGTCACCGAGACGATCACGGGTCAGTACGCCGGGGGCGACTCGACCTGCTGGAACGTTCGCCTCTATTCCGGCGTCGAGCTGCAGTACGACCTGGAGGACTGGTCTCCGTATCAGCCGCACCTCTAGGCGCACGCGCCCTTCGAGCTCGAGGGATGGGGTGGAGGGTCTGCCCGGACGAAACCCGAAATGCCCGGACACCCTCCACCCCGGAGAGAAGCCACTGCCCGTAGAAGCTCCCAGAATTAGAGACGCAGCATGACCCCGGACCATGACGCGAAGTCGACACATGGATTACCAGTGCGGTTCGATCTGCTGGTCGGGCGGCGCGAAGAGGCATCGCTGATCCGCCGGCTGCTGCAGTCTTCGACGCGGCTGGTCACGATCACCGGCGGCGCCGGGTTCGGCAAGAGCCGGCTCGCGATCGCGGCGGCGGAGGGCCTCGCGCGTTCGGTCTCCGGAGTCTGGCATGTGGATGCTCGGGAGCTCGGCACGGACGTGGCGACGGCCGTCGCCCACCAGCTCCGCGTCGCCGTCGCCGACGATGCGGTGGCCTCGGTGATCCGCGCGATCGGGGAGGAGGACGTTCTGCTCCTCCTCGACGATGTCGACGAGGAGCTCCCCGCGACCTCCGCTTTCGTGGACGCCGTGCTGGCGGCGTGTCCCGGCGTCCGCTTCCTGGTCACCAGTCGCGAACCGCTGACGTCGGCTGCCCAGACCGTCGTCGCCCTCGACCCGTTCCCGTCCACCGGCCTGTCAGCGTCGAGCGACGCCGTCCGGCTGTTCACCGACCGGGCGACGGCCGGCGACGCGCTGTTCGCCCTCGACGACCGCAGCACGGCAGCGGTGCTGCGGATCTGCGCCGCGACCGGCGGCGTCCCGCTGGCGATCGAGCTCGCGGCGGCGCAACTGCAATTCATGGATGCGGACACGCTCGCTCAGCGGATGGACGAGCAGCTCGACGCACTCGAACCGGTCGACGCATCCGGCCGATCCCTCCGGGCCTCCGTCGAACACAGTTGGGCACGCTGCTCACCCGCGGAGCGCCGGGTCTGGAGCGACCTGTCGGTGCTCGGGCCCGGGTGGGACCTCGAGCTCGGGGAGGCGATGGCCCTGCCGGGCGCCGGCGGACCGCGCGAGGCCCGAGCGGCCGTGCGCCAGCTCATCCGCCGCTCGGTGGTCCACCGCCGCCGAGCCGAGGACGGGGTGCGCTACGAGCTGCTGCCTGCCCAGAGGGAGTTCGGGACCGAGCACTCCGAGCACTCCGCGGAAGCGAGACGCACCTTCGTGGAGGCCATGCTGGCGCGCCTGCACGACGCAGAGGACCACTGGTTCTCGGACCGCCAGCCGACGATCACGCGTCGCCTGCGCGCCGATGTCCCCAACATCCGGCGGGCGGTGGCGACGGCCGCGGCCGACGGCCGCACAGACGCCGCGATCGAGGTCGCCGTCACGGCCAGCCGTCAGGCGTGGCTCCTCCACGGGAGCGCGGACGAGCTCGCGTCCTGGCTCGGCGTCGCGCTCGGCTCCGGCACTGCGTCTCCGTACTGGGGATCGCTGGGCCACGCTCTGCGCGCCACCGTCTTCTCCCTGACCGACAAGCCCGGCCTCGCCCGGCGGGAGCTGAACGCCGCGGAGGCGGACCGGGATCGCATCCCGGATCGAGACGGACCGGTCTGGCGCGAATCCGCCGCCGCCGTGGTGAGCGCCGAGGAGGTCGCCCACGTCGACGACGCGGGCGCCGTCCTGATCCTGCAGGGGCTGATGGACGACCTCGGCGAGGAGGCGTACCGATTCGGTCTGCTCAACACGCCGCAGCGGCTGGCGGCGCGCCTGCACGCCCTCGGCCGCACTGCGGAGGGGGACGAGGTCGACGCCCACATCGTCGAGCGGGGCCTCCTCGTCGGGGACCGCTTCGAGCGGTCGTTCGCGCTGACGACGCGGGCTTCGGCGAGCGCGACCGCGGGGAACGTGGACGCGACCGAGCGCGATGCGCGCGACGCGCTCGTCCTCAAGCGCGGATTGGGGAACGGACTGGGAGTCGCGCAGGCGCTGGAGCTGTTGGCGGGGGTGGCGCTGGAGCGGGCGGACGCGACGCGCGGAGCCACGCTGCTCGGCGCCGCCCGGGCTCGCTGGCGCGACGTCGGCGCGATCTCCTCGAACTACCCGCCCTACTTCATCGAGCTGGGCGACACCGAGCGTGGACTGCGGCACCGGCTCGGCGCCGCCTCCTTCGAGAAGGCCTACGGCTATGGTGCGGCGCTCAGCGAGGACGAGAGCATCGACTACGCCCTGCTCGGCGTCGTCGAGGCGCACGCGCGGGCCGGCGTCCCTCCGTCTGCGGCGGGCGTGGCGGGTGCGTCGGTGCTGACCCCGCGGGAGTCGCAGGTCGCCTCGTACGTGGCCGACGGTGAGGCCAACAAGGCCATCGCGCGGCGGTTGTTCGTGTCCATTCGCACGGTGGAGACGCACGTGCAGAACGCGCTCGTGAAGCTGGGGCTGCGCTCCCGGACGGAGCTGGCCGTCTGGTACCGCGAGCAGAACCGGTGACCGCTCACCCGGAAGGCACGGCGTGAGCGCGTGCCTTCCGGGGCGGACGATCAGGCGGCCAATGCG
>JAEWJG010000090.1 GCA_023386675.1 Actinomycetes bacterium | reverse complement strand
GGGGGGGGGGGGCATGGGGCTGGCCGGATTAGGGGGGGGCCGCGGGTGGGTGGCCGCCCCTGTGGGAGAGCGCGTTACTTGCTGCTCTTCGTGGACTGGTCGTAGGCCTTCAGGGCCGCGGTCTGCGCGTCCTTCAGAGCCTGGCTGGCCGACGCCTGACCCAGGAGGTACTTCTGGATCGCGTTCTGCAGCTCCGTCTGGATCTGCTGACCGGCCGGCGACGCACCGAACGACTTGCCGTTGCCGACGACGTCGTAGTAGGTCGAGATGGCCTTGTCGAAGCCCTCGTTGCCCGACGGCTTCACGTACTTCTCGCGGAGCGTCTTGTCGGCCTCCGGCGAACCGGTGAAGAGACCGGTGTTGATCGCACCGGGGGTCTTCGCGATCGTCTTGGCACGGGCCGCACCCGCCGCCTCCCACGCCTGCAGGCTGGTGAGGTCGAGGGCCCAGGCGCACGCGGCATCCTTGTTCTTGGACCCGGTCGGGATGACGAACGACGTGCCGGAGGCGACGGTGAAGGGCTGGCCGCTGCTGTCCTTGAACGGCACGGCGCCGATCTCCACCTTGCTGACGAACGGCGTCAGCACGTTGACGTACCACTGGGCGTTGACCTCAGCGCCGACCTGGTCCTTCACGTACTGGTTGTTCTCGCCGAAGAAGTCGAAGGAGTCGGTGAAGCTCTTCATCTTCGCGTAGCCGCCCTGCGCGTCCGCGATCTGCTTCAGGACCTCCAGGCCCTTCTCGTTCTTCGAGTCGTCGAGGGTCGGCTTGCCGTCGCTGCCGATGACCTGGCCGCCGTAGGCGAGCAGCCACAGGCCGGCCTGGCCGCTGGCCTGCGGGTCGAAGCCGAGCGTGGTCGGGTTGCCGCCCGAGGCCTTGTACATCTTCTTGACGGCGGCCACGAGCTGGTCCGGCTTGGACGTGTCGATGTCGGCGTCGGTGACCCCGGCCGCCTTCATGACGCGCTCGTTGGTGATGATCGCCGGCGGCTGGTAGAACTGCGGCACCGCGTAGATCTTGCTCTTGTACGTGATGTCGTCGACGACCGAGCCGTAGTACTGCTTCTTCGGGTCGACGCTGTGGGCCGAGTAGCACTGGTCGAGCGGCTGGATGAGGCCCTGCGCCGCGTAAGTCGCGACGAACTGGCGGTCCATCTGGACGACATCCGGCACGTTGCCGCCGGCGACGCGGGTGGTGAACTTCTGCGCGTCGAACGGGGTCTGGTCGATCTTGATCGTGACGCCCTTGAGCTGGTCCTTGGCGTAGTCGAGACGGGAGGTGCCGACCTCGTCGGCGTTGTCGAAGCCCCAGGCGTTCAGGCTGCCCTTGGCGTCCTTCGAGAAGTTCCCGCCGGAGGAGCTGCCGCCGCTGGAGCTGCACCCGGCGAGGAGCGCCACCGACGCGGTGATAGCCATCGCGGCGAGGACGGTGTGCCTCTTGTTCATCTGATTTCCCTTCAGTGGTGTCGCAGCGGGCGTCCTCGCCCGAGCGAAGAGGTACGGGATCCCCTACTGCCGGGGTTCGCTGGCGGCAGTATGGAAACCTTCCCACATCGCACGCTAATGCAGCCCTGTGGCTCTCCACAAGAGGACCGGGTACGACGGAGCCGTTTTCGTTACTTGATCGTTTCTTACGCTTGAGCGAGACGCTTCTCAACCCCTAGGGTCGTATGGCAACGATGCCACACCGACGACCAGGAAGGCCCCCGATGGCCCGCATCCGCCGTTTGCTGCTGCTCGGACACACGCACCACGATGTCGGGTACACGAACAGTCCCCGGATCATCGACGGGATGCACGCGGAGATCGTCCGCGAAGTGCTGCGCCTGGCCGACGAGGACACCGCCGCCCCGGACGCTCCCGACCGCTTCCGCTGGACGTTCGAGGTCGCGCGACCGGTCCTGAACTTCCTCCGCGACGCCGCGCCGCACGAGGTCGCGCGGCTTCGCGAGCTCGTCGCCGACGGCACCGTCGCCGTCACCGGCGGCTACCTCAACATGACCCAGCTGCCCGACCTCCCCGAGTTCGAGGCCGGCTACCGGGCGCTCGATCGCATCCGAGAGGCCGGCATCCCTGTGCGCACCGAGCAGCACGGCGACGTCAACGGAATCGCCTGGGGCGTCGCCGACGCGATGCTGGACGCCGGCCTCGACCGGCTCGTCATGGCGCTCAACCCCGACCACGGCCACGCGCCGCTCGAGCAGCCGAGCGTGTTCTGGTGGGAGGCGCCATCGGGCCGCCGTGTAATCACCCTGCTGTCGACGCACTACGGCTTCGGAGAGGAGTGGGGCATCGTCGACGGGGATGCCGACCTGGCCGAGCGGCGCATCCTCGACTTCATCGAGCGCCTCGACGCCCGCGACGACTACCCGTTCGACACCGCCGTCATCCACGCGGGCAACGACAACCGCTGGCCGACGGCGCTGTTCACCGGGATCGTCCGGCACTGGAACGCGCGGCATCCCGACCGACCGATGGAGACCGCGACGATCGACACGGCGATGGATGCGCTGGGCGCCCAGGCGCCGGACGACCTGCCCGTGCTGCGAGGCGAATGGGCGGATTGGTGGTCGCACGGCCACGGCTCGACCGCCCGCGAGGTGGCCGTCTACCGAGAGGCGCGGCGCTTCGCGCGGTCGGCGCGGGAGGCGTTCGGGCTCGCCGCCTCGCGCGGCGAGGGTGCGCCGGCTCTCGCGACCGTGCTGGGCTACCGTCGCGGACCCGTCCGGCTGCGCGACGACGCCGGGCTAGCCACCGCTTTCGACGCCGTGGACGAGCAGCTCCTCCTCTTCGGCGAGCACACCTGGGGCTCGTGGGAGACGTACTCCAAGCCGCACTCGAACCTCAGCCACTCGCACTGGAACGCCAAGGCCGGGATGGCCTACGCCGCCTGGGACCTCGCGCGCGACCTGAACGTCGAGGCGCTTCACCGGTTCGCGGCCTCGGGCACCGACGCCGTGGAGGCGGAGGGCGTACTGGTCGCGAACCTCGGCGACCGGCCGCGGCGGGAGGCCGTCGAGGCCGAGGTCGGCGGGACGCGGCGGGTGACGCTGGTCGCCGAGGTGCCCGCCCGCTCGGCGGTCGTGCTTCCCGTGCCGGATGCCGAGCCGCCAGCCACGGCCGGCACCGTCATCGACGCCGGCCGCTATCGCGCGGTGGTGGATCCCGGTCGCGGCGGAGTGGTGTCGCTCGTCGACCTCGCCTCCGGCATCGAGCTGGTCGACGCGGCGTCTCCCCACGGCCTCGGCGCGGTGGTCGCGGAGGAGGTCACCAAGGCTGGCCGCGCCCATCCGCTCTTCGAGAACCCCAAGAACTTCAACCCCGCCTTCCCCGGGCCCGAGTTCGAGCGCATCCACTCCCGGTCGGACGCGACGCCCGAGGTCACCGAGACCGACGGGTACGCGCGCCTCGTCTGGACGAGCATCCTGCCCGGGCACCTGACGGCGACGCACACGCTCACCCTGTTCCGGGACCTGGACGACATCGACCTCGCCGTCCACATCGCGAAGCCCGAGCGGTTCGGCCCCGAGAGCGTCTTCGTCGCCTTCCCGTTCGCCATCGACGAGCCGGAGTTCCTGGTCGAGACCGCGGGCGCGGTGTTCGCCGCCGGCACCGAGCAGCTGCCGGACACCTCGAAGGACTGGTACTCGATCCAGCACGCGGTCGGTGTGCGCGGACGCGGACGTGCGGTGCTCTGGGGGTCGGTGGATGCTCCGCTCGTCCAGCTCGGCGGCTTCCGCACGGGCGAGTGGGCGCGGACGCTTGAGGCGCCGGTGGGGCACATCAACAGCTGGGTGATGAACAACCTCCACTTCACCAACTTCCAGGCGCGCCAGGAGTTCACCGGGACGCTGCACTACCGATTCCGGCCGGCCTCGGCCGACGGGCTGCGGGAGGCCGTCGCGGGATTCGGCACCGACCTGGCGCTCCCGCTTCAGGCGCGCGCGTATCGCGGGCCGCTCGGACACTGAACCTGGGAGACCCCTCAAAAGGGGCACAAACGGCCAACCGATCCCGGCGGCGCTCCGGATGAGTCTCCGGTGGCAGGCGTTTCCCTCCCCTCTCACCGACGGATGCGGCGCGCCGAATGCGACAAGGGGCGCCGCGGCGCGCCGCCTCCCGATGCTGTCGCACCGCCCGTACGCACCAGCCTGGCCGCCCAGCCCGCGGCTAGGGTGGACGCACGGGGCGTTCGAGGGGCGAACGCGCGGACGTGAGGGGGTGCGCGTGGCCGACGACGAGGGTCTCGCGATCAGGATCCGCGGGCTGCACAAGCGGTTCGGCGAGAAGATCGCGGTGGACGGGATCGACCTGGACGTTCCGTCCGGAAGCTTCTACGGCCTGGTCGGCCCGAACGGCGCCGGCAAGACCACGACCCTGAGCATGGCGACCGGGCTGCTGCGTCCGGATGCGGGCCAGGTGCTCATCCACGGCGTCGACCTGTGGCAGCAGCCGCTGATCGCGAAGGCGATGGTCGGCGTGCTCTCCGACGGCGTACGGCTGTTCGACCGCCTGACCGGGCAGCAGCTCGTCGAGTACGCGGGGCTGCTCAGCGGGATGGACCGCCCGACCGCCCAGCAGCGCACCGCCGACCTCCTGCAGCTGCTCGACCTCGAGTCCGCGGGCGGCACCCTCGTCGTCGACTACTCGGCCGGCATGACGAAGAAGATCGCCCTCGCCGCTGCCATGGTCCACGCCCCGCGGGTGCTGGTGCTGGATGAGCCGTTCGAGTCCGTCGACCCGGTGTCGGCGGCGAACATCCGGGACATCCTGCGCGCGTACGTGCAGGGAGGCGGGACCGTCATCGTCTCGTCGCACGTCATGGACCTGGTCGAGCGGATGTGCGACCACGTCGCCGTCATCAGCGCCGGCCGCGTGCTCGCCGCCGGCTCGGTGGACGACGTGCGCGCCGGATCCACGCTGGAGGACCGCTTCGTCGAGCTCGTCGGCGGACGCCGCGTCGGAGAGGGGCCGGAGTGGTTGCGACACTCGTAAGGCTGCGACTGCTGGTCCTGCGCAACTCGTTCCGCCGCAGCACCAGCCAGCTGGTCGCCGTCATCATCGGCGCCCTGTACGGCGCGGGCGGCCTGCTCGTCGTGCTCGCCGCGCTCGTCGGCCTGTCGTTCGCGCCGGCCGAGGTCGCGACCACAGCGGTCGTGCTCGCGGGGTCGGCCGCCGTGCTCGGCTGGGCCATCTTCCCGCTGCTGCTCTCCGGCGTCGAGCAGACGCTCGACCCCGGACACCTCGCCGTGTACCCGATCGCCCTGCGGCCCCTGATGCTCGGGATGCTGCTCAGCGGCGCCGTCGGCGTGGCCGGGGCCGCGACCACGATCGCGTCGCTCGGCACCGCGCTGCCGTGGCTGCGGTCGCCGGGCGTCGCGCTGATCGCCCTCGTCACCGGCGTGCTGGGCGCCGCGACGTGCATCGTCGTGTCGCGGGCGGTCACCTCCGTCGCGAGCGGGCTGGCCTCTGGACGGAGGTTCCGGGAGGCGAGCGGGCTGCTCATCCTGATCCCCCTCATCCTCGCCGGGCCGATCGTCATCGGGATCACCAGCGGTCTGCGCAGCTCCGCGGACGCCCTTCCCGCCATCGCGTCCGGCCTCGGCTGGTCGCCGCTCGGTGCCGCGTGGGCCGTGCCCGGCGCCGTCGCCGTGGGCGATCCGGTGGGCGCGCTGCTGCGGCTGCTCATCGCCGTCGGGACCTTCGTCGTGCTGTGGTTCGTGTGGCGGTGGGGCCTCGCGCGGTCGCTCGTGACGCCGGTGCGGGCGTCCTCGCGGGTTCGGGCTCCCGGCAAGTCGGGCCTGTTCGGCGTGCTGCCCGGCACGCCCGCCGGCGCGATCGCCGCCCGCTGCCTGACGTACTGGTTCCGCGACCCGCGCTACCTGCGGCAGCTGCTCGTCATCCCGCTGCTGCCCGCTGTCATGTGGTTCTACTCGAGCATCAACCACTCGACCGGCTACTTCTTCGCCGCCGGCCCTGTCGTCGCGTTCGCTCTCGGGATCGGGATGATCGCCGACGTCTCCTACGACTCCACCGCGTTCGCGCTGCACGTCTCGAAGGCCGTGCCAGGACGCGCCGACCGCTGGGGACGCGCATCGGCGCTGCTCTCGTTCGCCGTGCCGGCCGTCGCGATCATCACGATCGGTTCGGTCGCGGCCGGGGGCGACTGGCTGCCCGGTCCCGGCCTCCTCGGGCTCACGCTCGGGATGCTGCTCAGCGGCGCCGCCGTCTGCTCGGTGACCTCGGCGCGGTTCGTGTTCCCCGTGCCGGAGCCCGGCGACAACCCGTTCCGCTCGCGCCCCGGGGCGAACATCTCGCTGCTCGGGCCGACGTTCGCGGCTTGGGGCGTGATCGCGCTGCTGTGCCTGCCGGAGGTCGTGCTGCTCGTGGTGTCGCTCGTCACGCGCGAGGCCGTGTGGGGGTGGCTGGGGCTCGTCGCCGGGGTCGTCCTCGGTGCGGTGCTGCTGGTCGTGGGGGTGCGGGTCGGCGGCCGGGTGCTGGACGCCCGCGCCCCGGAGCTGCTGCAGCAGCTCCGCAAGGACGGCTGACGCGTCCGCCGGTTGACGCAACACGCCGCAATGCATGCATTGGCGGCGGCGTGT
>JAEWJG010000078.1 GCA_023386675.1 Actinomycetes bacterium | reverse complement strand
GTTGTGACCGGCCGCGGCCAGCTGCGATCGCAGCTCGCCGCCGATCATGCCGGACGCACCGGCCAGCAGCACCTTCATGTCGCCTCCGCCCTTCGCCGCGGACCGGGGGCTCAGGCCAGCGAAGCCTCGAGCGTGATCGGGATGCCGACCAGCGCGCGCGAGACCGGGCAGCCCGCCTTGGCCTCGTCGGCGAGGCGCTGGAAGTCCTCGTGCGACAGGCCGGGGACGGACGCGACGACCGTCAGGTGGCTGCCGGTGATTCCCTGCGCCGGGTCGAACGTCACCGCGGCGGTGGTGCGGATGCTCTCGGGCGCGTGGCCGAACTGCGCGAGCGCGTTCGAGAAGGCCATGGAGAAGCAGGCGGCGTGCGCGGCCCCCAGCAGCTCCTCCGGCGTGGTGACCTCTGCGCCGCCCTCGGAGCGGGCCTTCCAGTTCACCGACAGCTCGGCCGCGTGCGACGAGTCGAGCGAGACGGTGCCGGAACCGCTCTTCAGATCGCCGTTCCAGACGGTGGTGGATGCGCTGGTGACTGCCATGGAGACCTCCTACGAGACGCGGCCGCCGTGCGCGGCCGGGCTCGACCCACACTACTGACGGGGTCCGACACCGTCACCCGGTGCACGGCGGATTCCCGGCTGGGCCGCTGCGCGGCGGCGCTCAGGCGGTCCCGCGCCGGCGGATCACCCGGGCGCGTACCAGCAGCAGGTACAGCTGGCAGCCGAGGCAGTATCCGAACACCGAGTTCAGGAACGCCGCGACGAAGGCCAGCGCAGCCGCGATCGGCAGGGCGCCGGGGACGCCCACGACGAAGAGGAGGAGGCCGACGCCGGTGACCAGGAGACCGACGGCCTGTGCGAAGGTCGGCGGAGCGGGGTCCTCGAGCTCCGCGGGTGGGGCGAGCCTCGGCCGGATCAGCGCGCGGTACAGCGCGCCGTAGGGATGCCGCTGCACGCCGGCGAACGCGCCCCAGGCGAACAGCAGCGCGATGACCAGCAGGAGCACCGCCGCCGCGATGGTCGCCCCCACGAGGGAGAGGAAGAGGTCGACGAGGAGCAGGACGGCGGTGATGCCCGCGCCGAAGCGCGGGGACCGCGGGTCGATCCCGCGCGCGGCGGACACGGTCGGTTCAGGCTGTGACATGGTCGCTCCCGAGGATGCGGTGGAGGGTGGTGCGGACCTCGTCCGCGCGGGCCGCGCCGCCGATCCTGGCGCGAACGGCGCCGGTGCCGTCGAGCACGAGCGTGGTGGGGGTCTGCAGGATGCGGAACCGGTCGGCGAGGTCCGGCCGGTCGGTCAGATCGACCTCGACGTGGTCCACGCCGTCGGCGCCACCCGCGATGGAGCCGAGCACCCGGGCCGTCGACCGGCACGGCGCGCAGAACTCGGTGGAGAACTGCAGCAGGGTGGCGCGCTCGCCGAAGGCCGCAGCGTCCACGTCGGACGGCGCCAGCACCTCGTGGCGGCGTGCGGCGCGAGCGCGACCGGTCGTGGCGCGCCAGATCAGCCCGGCCGCGGTCGCCACTGCGACGAGGCCGAGCAGGATGCCGATGGCGGCGAATCCGTTCACAGGCCGGGACGTTACGCCCGACTTCTCCACAGCGCAGGGAATGTGACCCCGCATGACGGCGACCCGATAGCCTAGGAGCCATGCCAACCACTGCGAACCCGTTCGGCCAGGTGCTCGTCGCCCTGGTCACACCGTTCACCGCCGACGGCGAAGTGGACTGGGCCGCGGTCGAGAAGCACATCGACGACGTCATCCAGGCGGGTGCCGACGGCATCGTGGTCACCGGCACCACCGGCGAGACCTCCACGCTGACCGACCCCGAGAAGCTGCGGCTGGTGGAGATCGGCAAGTCGGTCGCGGGCGGCCGGGCGAAGATCATCACCGGCGGCGGCTCGAACGAGACCGCGCATGCCATCCAGCTCTACCAGCAGAGCGAGAAGGCGGGCGCCGACGGCGTCATGGTGGTCACCCCGTACTACAACAAGCCGACGCAGGCGGGCATCCTGACCCACTTCCGGATGATCGCCGACTCGACCGACCTGCCGGTCATCCTCTACGACATCCCCGGCCGCACCGGTGTCCCGATCAAGTACGAGACCATCGTGCGCATCGCGAAGCACCCGAACGTGCTGGCGATCAAGGACGCGAAGGGCGACTTCAGCGAGGTCAGCCGCGTCCTCAACCAGACCGACCTGATGTACTTCTCGGGCGACGACGCCAACGTGCTGCCGCACCTCTCTATCGGGGCGAGCGGGCTCATCGGCGTGACGGCCAACATCGCCGCGACGCCGTACCGGCAGATCGTAGACGCGGTCAACGCCGGCGACCTGGCCACCGCCACGGCGGCCCACAAGAAGCTCGAACCGCTGGTTCGCGCTGTGATGACGCACGTGCCCGGCACGGTCTCGACCAAGTACATCCTGCACGGCCTCGGCCGCATCTCGAGCCCGCGCGTGCGCCTGCCGCTCGTCGGTCCCGAGGAGTGGGAGGCCGCGCAGATCGAGGACGAGCTCGACCTCGTCAAGGACATCCCCGGCGTCGACTTCTCCAACTTCCGCCCCGACCGCAACGCGGCCGCCGGTGGAGCGCTCCCGAAGATCGCCGGGACCACACGCTGACGACCGCCGGGAAGGCGGTCAGACATATGGCGGGCGCGAAGAGCCCCGCCCACGGAATACGGAAATAGGAGGGCCCATGCCCAACCTCGTCTCTGCGCCCCCGGCGCTCGAACCCGGAACGCTCCGGATCATCCCCACCGGCGGTCTCGGTGAGATCGGCCGTAACATGACGGTCTTCGAGTACGAGGGCAAGATCCTCATCGTCGACTGCGGCGTGCTCTTCCCGGAGCAGGACCAGCCCGGCGTCGACCTGATCCTGCCCGACTTCGCGCCGGTCCGCGACCGTCTCGACGACGTCGTCGGCGTCGTCCTCACGCACGGCCATGAGGACCACATCGGTGCGGTGCCCTACCTGCTCAAGCTGCGCGCCGACATCCCGCTCATCGGCTCCGGCCTCACGCTCGCGCTGGTGGAGGCGAAGCTCAAGGAGCACCGCATCCAGCCGTACACCCTCACGGTCAAGGAGGGCCAGGTCGAGCAGCTCGGCCCGTTCTCGCTGGAGTTCGTGGCCGTCAACCACTCCATCCCGGATGCGCTCGCGGTCGCGATCACCACGCCGGCCGGCGTCGTGCTCCACACCGGCGACTTCAAGATGGACCAGCTGCCGCTCGACGACCGGCTGACCGACCTGCGCGCCTTCGCGCGGCTGGGCGAGAAGGGCGTCGACCTGTTCCTGGCCGACTCGACCAATGCCGACGTGCCCGGCTTCACGCCGCTCGAGCGCTCGATCGGACCGGTGCTCGACACCGTCATCGCGCGGGCGCCGCGCCGGGTCATCGTCGCGAGCTTCTCCAGCCACGTGCACCGCGTGCAGCAGGTGCTGGATGCGGCCGCCGCGAACGGCCGCCGGGTGGCGCTGCTCGGCCGCTCGATGGTCCGCAACATGACCATCGCCGCCGAGCTCGGATACCTCAAGGTGCCCGAGGGCGTGCTGATCGACTACAAGAAGGCTGGTGACCTCCCCGACGACGAGATCGTCTACATGTCGACCGGTTCGCAGGGCGAGCCGATGGCCGTGCTCGCGCGCATGGCCAATCTCGACCACCAGATCGAGGTCGGGCACGGCGACACCGTGATCCTGGCGTCCAGCCTGATCCCGGGCAACGAGAACGCGGTCTACCGCGTCATCGACGGCCTGACGAAGCTCGGTGCGAACGTCGTGCACAAGGGCAACGCGAAGGTGCACGTCTCCGGCCACGCCGCCGCGGGCGAGCTGCTGTACTGCTACAACATCCTGAAGCCGAAGAACGTCATGCCCGTGCACGGCGAGTACCGGCACCTGGTCGCGAATGCGCGGCTCGCGATGGACACGGGCGTGCCGGAGGAGAACACGATCCTCGCCGAGGACGGCACGGTCGTCGACCTCCGCGGTGGCGTCGCCCGCGTGGTCGGCCAGCTCGACCTCGGCTTCGTCTATGTCGACGGCTCGAGCGTGGGCGAGATCACCGACGCCGACCTCAAAGACAGGCGGATCCTCGGTGAAGAGGGCTTCATCTCGATCATCGTCGTGGTCGAGGCCGCGACCGGGCGCATCGTCACCGGGCCCGAAGTCCACGCCCGCGGCTTCGCCGAGGACGACGCGGTGTTCGACGACGTCAAGCCGAAGATCGCGGCGGCGCTGGCGGATGCGGCGCACAACGGCGTCCGCGACTCGCACGCGCTGTCGCAGGTGGTCCGCCGCACGGTCGGCCGCTGGGTGAACACCAGCTACCGCCGCCGGCCCATGATCGTGCCGCTCGTCATCGAGGCGTGACGAGCGGTCGACGGCCGGCGCAGGCGTAACCTGCGCGAAACACGGTGGCGGGTAGCGTTCCTGCATGAGCGCGTTCCGCCTCCGCCCCGCCACCGGCGAGGATGCGCGTGTGCTCAGCGACATGCTCGTCGAGGCGGCCAACTGGGACCCGGCGCGGGCGCGGTCGCGTGTCGCGGTGCTGGAGGACCGCGCCGTCTCCCGGTACGTCTCCGGGTGGCAGCGCCCCGGTGACTTCGGCTGCGTGGCGGAGGACGCCCGCGGGGTTCCGGTGGGCGCCTGCTGGGCGCGGCTGTTCCCCGCGGATGCGCCCGGCTACGGTTTCGTCGCCGTCGGGGTCCCCGAGCTCACGCTCGGCGTGTACCCGTACTGGCGCGCGCAGGGCGCAGGTCGTGCCCTGCTCCGGGAGCTCGCGCGTGCGGCAGCGGCCCGCGGGCACGCGCGGCTCAGCCTCAGCGTCGCCCGCGGCAACTTCGCGCAGCGGTTGTACCAGAGCGAGGGATACGTGACCGTCTCGTCCCAGGGCGGCTCCGAGACCATGGTGGTCACAGTCCGCTGACGGGCCGGATTTTCCACAATCCGGGCGCGGTATCCCGCCTCAGTCGGGGGCACGACGTACCGTTGTCCCCATGGCCACGAGCACCAAGTCGAGTTCCCGCGCCCGGGACTCCGGCCGCGGCGGGTCGACCGCGCGCAAGCCGGCGTCGAAGACCGCGCAGCAGAAGACGGTCGCGTACCCGGCGGCCGACGCGGGGCCCAGCCCGCTCATCCGCGCCTGGATGGGCCTGGCGCACCTCACCGGCGCGGCGTTCCGCGCCCTCGGGCCCGAGAAGCTGTCGAAGGAGGAGCGTCGAGACGGCTTCCCCTTCTTCCTGGTCCTGCTGGCGATCGCGGGAGCGGTCGTCGAGTGGTTCCTCATCAACGACCAGGTCGCGCGGACGCTCGACTCGTGGACGTTCGGTCTCCTCGTCGGCCGCGTTGCCTTCGCCCTCCCCATCGTGATGGTCGTCTTCGCCGCCTGGTTGTTCCGGCATCCCAGTTCCGTCCACGACAACACCCGCATCGGGATCGGGCTGGGGCTGCTGCTTCTCATGGTGGCGAGCCTCTGCCACCTCTTCAGCCCTCATCCGATCCCGAGCGACGGCACCGCGGCCCTGGCTCAGGCCGGAGGCATCCTCGGCTGGCTCGTCGCCGCACCGCTGTCGCTCGTGATCACCCCCTACGGCGCAGGAGCGGTGATCATCCTGCTGCTCATCCTGAGCCTGTTCATCATCACCAAGACGCCGCCGAACAAGCTGCCCGCCCGCATCCGCGAGCTGTACGCCTACCTGTTCGGCGCGCAGCTCCCCACGGAGGACGAGCGCGCCGAGGCGAAGGAGGCCAAGGCCGCCTCCAAGCAGGTCGAGCTCGACGGCATCGACGACGAGCCGGAGCCCGAGGCCAATCTGCCCTGGTGGCGGCGCAACAAGTCGCAGCGGGAGGAGGACCCGGACTACGACGCCCCCGGTGTCGACGGGCTCACCGAGGTGTTCGGCGCCCAGCAGCGCGGCAAGGGCGAGTTCGCCACTCCGCTGGAGCCCGATCCGTCGAGCGACCACTACAACACCGAGGTCATCGGTGAGCTGGCGCAGGCGGAGGATGCGCTCAAGCGGTTCACGGGCGAACTGCCGCCGACGGCTGTCGCGCCCATGCCGACCTCGGGTGGCGGGGTGCCGGGTGCCGGCGCCGTGCTGCCCGGTTTCCAGGCCGGTGCGGACGACTTCGACGAGGAGGCCGCGGGTCCGCCCGCGCTCCCGGAACCCGCTGCCCCGTACAACCTGCCGTCCGCGTCGATGCTGTCGGCCGGGACGCCAGCCAAGACCCGGTCGGGCGCGAACGACGAGATCGTCGCCGCGATCACCGAGGTGCTGACGCAGTTCGGCGTGGACGCGAAGGTGACCGGCTACTCGCGCGGCCCGACGGTCACCCAGTACGAGATCGAGCTCGGCCCGGGCGTCAAGGTGGAGCGCGTGACGGCCCTGAGCAAGAACCTGTCGTACGCCGTCGCCAGCAACGAGGTCCGCATCCTCTCGCCCATCCCGGGCAAGAGCGCGATCGGTGTCGAGATCCCGAACACCGACCGCGAGATCGTGTCGCTCGGCGACATCCTGCGCTCGCCCGCAGCGGCCAAGAGCAGCCACCCGATGACGATCGGCGTCGGCAAAGACGTGGGCGGCGGCTTCGTGGTCGCCAACCTGGCGAAGATGCCGCACCTCCTGGTGGCCGGTTCCACCGGCTCGGGCAAGTCGAGCTTCGTCAACTCGATGATCACCTCCCTGCTGATGCGCGCCAAGCCCTCCGAGGTGCGCATGGTGCTCATCGACCCGAAGCGCGTCGAGCTCACCATCTACGGTGGCGTCCCGCACCTCATCACGCCGATCATCACGAGCCCGAAGAAGGCTGCAGAGGCGCTGCAGTGGGTCGTGAAGGAGATGGACATGCGGTACGACGATCTGGCGAGCTTCGGCTTCCGCCACATCGACGACTTCAACCGGGCGGTCATCAACAACGAGATCGTGCTGCCTGAGGGCAGCGAGCGGAAGCTCAAGCCGTACCCGTACCTCCTGGTGGTCGTCGACGAGCTCGCCGACCTCATGATGGTCGCGCCACGCGACGTCGAGGACTCGATCGTCCGCATCACGCAGCTCGCGCGCGCGTCCGGCATCCACCTCGTGCTCGCCACTCAGCGTCCGTCGGTCGACGTCGTCACCGGCCTGATCAAGGCCAACGTGCCGTCGCGGCTCGCGTTCGCGGTGACCAGCGTCACCGACTCCCGCGTCATCCTCGACCAGCCGGGAGCCGACAAGCTCATCGGTCAGGGTGACGGGCTGTTCCTGCCCATGGGCGCATCCAAGGCGCTGCGCGTGCAGGGCGCCTGGGTGAACGAGGACGAGATCCAGAAGGTCGTCGAGCACGTCACGCGCCAGGCGCGTCCGGAGTACCGGCAGGATGTCACGGCCGGGGCCGAGAAGAAGCAGATCGACTCCGACATCGGCGACGACCTCGAGCTGCTGCTCGCCGCCGCCGAACTCGTGGTGTCGTCGCAGTTCGGCTCGACCTCCATGCTGCAGCGCAAGCTCCGTGTCGGCTTCGCGAAGGCCGGCCGCCTGATGGACCTGCTGGAGTCTCGCGAGATCGTCGGCCCGTCCGAGGGGTCGAAGGCCCGCGACGTGCTGGTGACGGCCGAGCAGCTGCCGCAGGTTCTCGCCCGGCTGCGCGGCGAAGAGCCGTCGCCGGCTGCTGCTGTCGCTGCCGCTCCCGCTGTTCCGGCTGCTCCCGCTGCCGCCGAACCTCAGGGCGGGTACGGCGACGACCGCTACGGAGCCGACCCTGTCGCGGACATGACGGCGGGCTATCCTGAGGTCGAGGGCGACTCGGATGAGGACGCCTGGCAGCTGACCGACAGGGAGTAGACCGCATGTCGGTGCCCGACGCGCCCCCGCCCACCGCGGCGGACGGCGGAGCGAAGCGCGTGAGCAACTGGAACCTGCCCAACATCATCACCGTCGTCCGCATCCTTCTCGCACCGCTGTTTGTCTGGATGCTCCTGGCCGACGGGGGCGACGACGGCTTGCTGCGCTGGGCGGCGGCTGTGCTGTTCATCCTGGCCATCGCGACGGACGGCGTCGACGGCGCCCTGGCTCGACGCAACGGGCAGGTGACCGAGCTCGGCAAGCTGCTGGACCCGATCGCCGACAAGGTGCTCACCGGGGGAGCGCTCATCGCGCTGTCCATCCTCGACGAGCTGCCGTGGTGGGTGACCGTCGTCATCCTGGTGCGCGAGATCGGCATCACTGTCTACCGCTTCGTCGTGATCCGCCAGGGTGTGATCGCAGCCTCCCGCGGCGGCAAGATCAAGACCATCGTGCAGTCGGTGGCGATCTCGTTCGCCCTCGTTCCGCTGTGGACGGTGTTCGGCGACTGGATCTTCTGGGTCAATGGTGTCCTCATGACGGCCGCTGTGATCCTGACCGTCTGGACCGGCATCGACTACCTCTGGCAGGCGTGGAAGGGGCGGAGGGCCAAGCGTGCCGTCGCCTGATCCGGCGACGGCCGCCGTCGTCCGCGCGCTCATCGACCGGGGCGCGACCATCGCCGCGGCCGAGTCGCTCACCGGCGGCCTCCTCACCGCCGAACTCACGAGCGTGCCAGGGGCTTCGGCTGTGGTGCTCGGGGGAGCGGTGGTCTACGCCACCGAGCTCAAGCACACCGTCCTCGGTGTGGATGCCGCCCTGCTCGCCGCCGAGGGCCCCGTGCATCCCGAGGTCGCGCGCCAGCTCGCAAGCGGCGTGCGCGAGCGGCTGGCCGTCGACGGCAGGCCGGCCGATCTCGGCATCGCGACCACCGGGGTCGCCGGTCCCGACCCGCAGGGCGGTCGTCCGGTGGGCACCGTCTTCGTCGGCGTCGCGTCGTCGCGTGGCACCCGCGCGGTGGCCCTTGAGCTGTCCGGGGACCGGGATACGATCCGCCGCGCGACCGTCGTCTCGGCGGTCGCCGAGCTCGCTCGGGAGCTCGGCATAACGACTGTGTGAACATCCCTCGTTACCGCGGGAATACGCGGTGTTTCGGTCTCGTTACACCTGCTGCATTCACAAGAAAAGCCCAGTGGCCCTCGATATCGTGGAGCAGAGGGATGCGGTACATTCGTATCCCATCGATACGTCGGCAGGGTAAGAGAAGGAGGCTCCGAATGATTCTTGTACGTCAGGAAATCGGCGACGTGCTCAGGGACTTCCGCCTGCAAAAGGGACGTACGCTCCGTCAGGTCGCCAGCAAGGCGAGCGTGGCGCTCGGCTACCTCAGCGAGGTCGAGCGCGGACAGAAGGAGGCGTCGAGCGAGATCCTCGCCTCCGTCGCAGATGCGCTCGAGACGCCGGTCTCGGTCATCATGCGCGAGGTCGGCGACCGCATCGCGGTGCTTGAGGGCCTCGAGCCGGTGATCCCGGACACGGTGCCTGACGAGTTCGTCTCGGCGATGGACTCGGACCTGGTCGTCCGCTGATCCCGAAGACTGTCGAGGACGCCCCGCGAGCAGCGGGGCGTCCTTCGTTTTGCCATCCACCTGTTCTCCCTTCCACCTAGAAGTCAAGGACCCATGAAGCTCAGCGAGTTCCAGCGCGCCGTCTCCGACGAGTTCGGCAGCTCCTACGGCCAGACGCTGCTGACCGACCTCGTGCTCGCCGAGCTCGGCGGCCGCACCGCGAACGAGGCGATCGCGGCGGGTCTCCCGCCGCGCGAGGTCTGGATCGCCCTCTGCAAGGAGACGGGTGTGCCGTCGTCGCGCTGGTACGGCGCGGGGAAGCCCGCCCCGAAGCGCTGATCTGGCGCGCGACACGCCGGTTTCGATCCCTCGAAGATATGTTCGGAACTGGCTAGACTTCTTCACAACGGCAGTCGAAAACCGGTTGTCCACAGATCGCGCGCCCGCGCTTCCAGTGTCGGACGTCACTCCTAGAGTCGAACCGTAGCGAAGCCACGAAGGAGAACCGCAATGCCATCACCCGCAGACCGCGAGAAGGCGCTCGAGACCGCTCTCGCGCAGATCGACCGCCAGTTCGGCAAGGGGTCCGTCATGCGACTGGGCAGCGATGAGCGCGCGCCCGTCGAGGTCGTTCCGACCGGATCCATCGCACTCGACGTCGCGCTCGGAATCGGTGGCCTCCCGCGTGGCCGCATCATCGAGATCTACGGCCCGGAGTCGTCCGGTAAGACGACGCTGACCCTGCACGCGATCGCGAATGCTCAGCGCGCCGGCGGCATCGCCGCGTTCATCGACGCGGAGCACGCGCTCGACCCGGAGTACGCCCGCAAGCTCGGGGTCGACATCGACTCGCTTCTGGTGTCGCAGCCCGACACGGGTGAGCAGGCTCTCGAGATCGCCGACATGCTGGTGCGAAGCGGGTCCATCGACCTGATCGTCGTCGACTCCGTCGCGGCTCTCGTGCCACGGGCCGAGATCGAGGGCGAGATGGGCGACTCGCACGTCGGTCTGCAGGCCCGACTCATGTCGCAGGCGCTCCGCAAGCTCACCGGTGGTCTCAGCCAGACCAACACCACCATGATCTTCATCAACCAGCTGCGCGAGAAGATCGGCGTGTTCTTCGGCAGCCCCGAGACGACCGCCGGTGGTAAGGCGCTCAAGTTCTACGCGTCCGTCCGCCTCGACATCCGCCGCATCGAGACGCTGAAGGACGGCACCGAGGCGGTCGGCAACCGCACGCGCGTCAAGATCGTCAAGAACAAGATGGCGCCGCCCTTCAAGCAGGCCGAGTTCGACATCCTGTACGGCGTCGGCATCTCGCGCGAGGGCAGCCTCCTCGACTTCGGCGTGGAGCACGCGATCGTCAAGAAGTCAGGCGCCTGGTACACGTACGAGGGCGACCAGCTCGGCCAGGGCAAGGAGAACTCGCGCAACTTCCTGATCGCGAACCCCGACGTCGCTGCCGAGATCGAGCAGAAGATCAAGATCAAGCTCGGTATCATCCCCGACCCGAACGCGGCTGCCGCGGCGCCGTCCAACGTCGGCTCGATCGAAGACAAGCTGCAGGCCCGCAAGGGCGCGTGACCGTGCCCCTCGGCACCCGGAGGAGTTCCGCGTGGTGGTGAGATTTCCGTCGTCGCCCGAAGGCGACTCGAGCGGGGCGGTGGAGGGGGAGCACCTGGCTCCCGTGACACCGCTCCGCCGGGCGGCCGCGCGTGAGCGCGGTGAGGGTGAGCATCCGTCACGGCGTGGATCCGCGCGGCCGGTCGCCGAATTGCCGGGTGCGGGCTCGTCGGGTGTGGGGTCGTCGGGTGCCGGCTCTCCGGGCGCCGGCTCGTCGGGCGCGGGGTGGAATAACACCTGGGGCTCGGAGCCGCCTTCAGGCGCGCGAGGCGCGCGTGCGGCGGCACCGGACGAGTTGGATGAAGAGACCGAGCGGCAGACGCGGAAGGCGACGGGCGTCGCGATCCGTCAGCTGGCTCGTCGGGGCATGTCGCGCTGGGAGCTCGAGCAGCTGCTGACCAAGCGCGAGATCGACCCGGAGGTGTTCCGTCCGGAGCTCGATCGGCTGGAAGCGCTCGGCGTGATCGACGACGCGTCGCTCGCTGCGACGCTCGCCTTCACCCAGCACAGCCGGAAGGGTCTCGGGCGCACCGCGATCGAGCAGGAGCTCAAGCGGCGACACATCTACCCCGAGTTGATCGAGTCCGCCCTCGCCGACATCGGAGACGAGGATGAGCTGGAGCGCGCCACCGAACTCGCGGTCAAGCGCATCGGGCAGTTGTCCGCCTACGACGACGAGACCGCGCGGCGCCGGCTGCACGGGTTCCTCGCCCGCAAGGGCTACACCTCCGACGTCGTGCGTCAGGCGATGGATGCCGCGTTCGCCGGTCGCCGCTCGCGCGGCGGCTCCGGTGTCCGCTTCCAGTAGGCGCGAGTCGTCCAGCCGGGGCGGAGATACGTAGACTTGTCGCCATCATGAGCATCCTCGAACAGCGCAGCGTCATCGAGCCCTCCGCGGCGGCGGTCCGTCCCGACGGCCGGGCGCGAACGTACGAAGTGCGCACGTTCGGCTGCCAGATGAACGTCCACGACTCCGAGCGCCTCAGCGGCTCGCTGGAGGCGGCGGGATACGTGCCCGCCGACGGCGAAGAGGCGGACATCGTCGTGATCAACACCTGCGCGGTGCGCGAGAACGCCGACAACAAGCTCTATGGCAACCTGGGTCACCTCGCCGGCGTCAAGCGGCGTCACGAGGGCATGCAGATCGCCGTCGGCGGATGCCTCGCCCAGAAGGACAAGAACGTCATCCTCGAGAAGGCGCCCTGGGTCGACGTCGTCTTCGGCACCCACAACATGGGAGCCCTGCCGAGCCTGCTCGAGCGCGCGCGGCACAACGACGCCGCCGAGATCGAGATCCTCGAGGCTCTCGAGACGTTCCCATCGACGCTGCCGACCAAGCGCGACTCGTCGTACTCCGGCTGGGTCTCCATCTCCGTCGGCTGCAACAACACGTGCACGTTCTGCATCGTCCCGTCGCTGCGCGGCAAGGAGAAGGACCGCCGGCCCGGCGACATCCTCGCCGAGATCCAGGCGCTCGTCGACGACGGCGCGATCGAGGTCACCCTGCTCGGCCAGAACGTCAACTCGTACGGCGTCGAGTTCGGCGATCGCCAGGCGTTCAGCAAGCTCCTCCGCGCGGCCGGTCAGATCGAGGGACTGGAGCGCATCCGCTTCACCAGCCCCCACCCCGCCGCCTTCACGGACGACGTCATCGACGCGATGGCCGAGACGCCGAACGTCATGCCGCAGCTGCACATGCCGCTGCAGTCCGGCTCCGACCGCATCCTGCGCTCGATGCGCCGCTCGTACCGCTCCGAGAAGTTCCTCGGCATCCTCGACCGTGTGCGCGCCAAGCTGCCGGACGCGACGATCAGCACCGACATCATCGTCGGCTTCCCGGGGGAGACCGAGGAGGACTTCCAGGAGACCCTGCGGGTGGTCGAGGCCGCGCGCTTCGCGTCGGCGTTCACCTTCCAGTACTCCATCCGCCCCGGCACACCGGCCGCGACCATGGACGAGCAGGTGCCGAAGGAGATCGTGCAGGAGCGCTACGACCGCCTGATCGCCCTCCAGGAGCGCATCTCGCTCGAAGAGAACCAGAAGCTGATCGGCCGCGAGGTCGAACTGCTGGTCGCCAACGGCGAGGGCCGCAAGGACGCCGACACCCGCCGCCTCAGCGGCCGCGCGCGCGACAGCCGTCTCGTGCACTTCGAGGTGCCTGCCGGCTCCGACCTCCCGCGCCCCGGCGACACGGTCACGGTGCGTGTCACCCAGGCCGCGCCGCACCACCTCATCGCCGACGCGACCGACGGCGCGCCCCTGCGTATCCGCCGCACCCGTGCGGGAGACGCGTGGGACCGCGCCGAGGCCGACTCCTGCGCGGTCCCGAGCCACGGCGGCACCCCCGCCGCTGAGGCCGGCCGCGTCTCGCTGGGCCTGCCGACGCTCCGCGTCCGAGAGCCCCTGACCTCGCCCGGCGTCGGCACCATGCCGATCTACGACCCGTCGGACGGCCAGCGCTGACCGCGCTCGACGCGGCGCAAGGC